>JAYTBD010000188.1:0-2068 GCA_043737155.1 Fimbriiglobus sp.
GGCCGAGTCGCGCGGGGATGAGACGCCGCGCCCCTTCAGCTTCGGCACGGACAAGATCGCGGTGCCGCAGCGCATCTGCCACATCACCGAGACGAACAAAGCCGTCCACGATCTGATCCGGGCGAACCTCGAACGGGCGCCGATGTACTCGGGTCAGATCCGCTCCTGCGGGCCGCGCTATTGCCCGAGCATCGAAGACAAGGTCGTGCGCTTCGCGGAGAAAGATTCGCACCAGCTCTTCCTCGAACCGGAAGGACTGGACACGCACGAATACTACGTCAACGGGATTTCCACGAGCCTGCCGAAGGACGTGCAAGCGGCGATGCTGAAGCTCATTCCGGGACTGGAGAATGCCGAGGTCATGCGCTGGGGCTATGCGGTCGAGTACGACTTCGCTCCGCCGACCCAACTTCATCCGACGCTCGAAACGAGGCCGGTGGCGGGGCTGTACTTCGCCGGCCAGATCAACGGCACGACGGGGTACGAAGAAGCCGGAGCGCAGGGGCTGATGGCGGGACTGAACGCCGCGCTCAAGCTGAAGGGGGAGTCCCCGCTCATTTTGGATCGTGCCCAAGCCTACATCGGTGTGCTCATCGACGACCTCGTGACGAAAGGCGTCGATGAACCCTACCGCATGTTCACGTCGCGGGCCGAGTATCGGCTGCTCCTCCGGCACGACAATGCCGACCGCCGGTTAACGCCGATGGCCCATCGCATCGGTTCGAGTTCCGCCGCCGCGTGGGGACGCCTCCAGAAGAAAGAAGAGGGCATCGCCGAACTCGAACGGGCGCTCGCAACCACGAAGTCGGACGGCGACACGATGGCGACGTGGCTCCGCCGGACGACGACCGAGTGGGGCGAGGTCGTGGCCCGCGCCCCGACGCTCCAAGCTTGGAGCGATCGCGCCGATGTCGTGGAGCAGGTGGTCCTCACGGCCAAGTACGAGGGCTACATCCACCGGCAGTCGGCGGACGTGGAACGCTTCCGCCGGATGGAGCACAAGAGCATCCCCGAGACCTTCGATTTCGCCGCGATCCCCCAGCTTCGGAAAGAGGCGAAGGAGAAGCTCGGTCTCATTCGGCCCGCGAACATCGGCCAGGCAAGCCGCGTGAGCGGCATCACCCCGGCGGACTTGGCAGTGCTGTTGCTTTGTTTGGATTGAGTCGCTATCTGCACCCCCACAGCTTGGGGACACCCGGTAACAACGGTGCCCTCGGCACAATGCCGCGATGGTCGCGGCGGTACAATGGTGAGGATGTGACGATCCGGTGCTTTGGGAAACACGCGGTGACTTTGACTCGTGTGCGGGTTCTTCAAAAGAAGTCGTCGCACGATCAGGGGTTAAGCCACGGGTTCTCGGTGACACCGGGTTGACAGGTAAAACCTGCGGGTTATACTTCCCGCGTTCGATCGACCCTGAACTGCCCAACTTGCTCCGCTTCCGCAGTCGGCGACCGCGATCCATCCGACCGGGCTTCGTTGTCTTGTGCAGATTCACAAGGCACCAATCCCGAGTCGCCATGTTCCAAGGACGGTTCCACGCCCGACCGCCGGCCCCTTCAGCCGTCGGACGGGTTCCAACATGCGAGCCGGCCGGAGCCGGAAGGATGGATTCCATGAAGACGGTATTCACGACCGGCGAAGCCGCGAAGATCTGCAAGGTGAGCCAGCAGACGATCATCCGCTGCTTCGACAACGGCCAACTCAAAGGGTTCCGGGTGCCCGGATCCAAATTCCGTCGGATCCCGCGCGAATCCTTGTACCGCTTCATGCGGGACAACCAAATTCCGACCGATGCCCTCGAGAGTGGCAAGCGCAAGGTCCTGCTGGTGGACGACGACGCCGAATTGGTCGAAGTCACCGCCCGGCTGCTCCAAGACGACGGCCGCTTCGAAGTCAAGATCGCGGCCAACGGCTTCGACGCCGGGATGATGGTCAAGGAGTACCGCCCGGACATCATGCTGCTCGACGTGATGCTGCCCGATATCAACGGTAAAGAGGTCTGCATGCGGGTGCGGTCCGACCCGAGCTTGGAAGAAGTCCGCATCATCTGCATCAGCGGCATGGT
>JAYTBD010000189.1:0-2067 GCA_043737155.1 Fimbriiglobus sp.
AGCATGTTCGCGGGGTCGAAGTTCACCTTCAAATTCGGGCACTGCAAATCGTCGAGCGTCCGCCGCAGCAGCAGCGCCGATTCCTGGCCCGTCTCGAACGCCACCGTGATTCCCGCCGCATTCGCCAAGTCGGAGACCTTGGCCAACGTATCCAAGAATGCTTTGCGACCCGGAGCGCCGACGGCGGGCAGAAACCCCGCGTGCAGCATGATGTCCTTCAAACCCAATTCTTGAGTTCGGGCGAGCGCCCATTGGAAACGCTCGATCCGTTCGGGCCGGGTCGCGGGGTCGCCGAAGCCGCCGGTGCGTTCGATGTGCTTCGGCGTCGTGTAGTCCTCGCCGGGGAAGCCGAGCATCGTCCCGGACATCCGGAACCCGGCGGCGAGCGCCGCCGCGGGCATCGCGTCGCCTTCGTCCCACGAGGCGTGATGCGGATCGCCGCAGGCGAGTTGGACCACGTCGATGCCGAGTTCCTTCATGAACCCCGCGAGTTCGGGGATGCTCGTGACTTGCAAGGACCAACTGCAGACGCCGATGGCGAGGGGCGGGATGGCCATGATCGCTCCGGGAAGAGGGAATCGACTCATTCAATGTATGCCCGTGTCGAATCGGCGTGCGTCAAGTCCCGTATCCCTGCGCCGCGATGATGTCGCCCCATTCCTCCGCGATGCGCCCCTTCAACTCCGCGGTCTGTTCGTACTTGTTCGTTTCGTAACTCGAGCTGCGCCGGGCGTAGGCTTCCAACTTCGGCCGGGCGTCGTCGAAGCCGCCCAACTCCAATCCCCGGTAAATGCTCTCGGTGCAGCCGACCAAATCCTTCACGAAGTCCTCGTAGCGGACCTCGATGAGGTTACTCGCCGGTATCAGCGATTTCGTCGCCTTGTAGCGCGCGTGGATGGTGCGGAACTCGCGGAAGACCTTCGCTTCCAACTCCGGCGATTGCGTCGGCGTCTGGAATCCGTGGCGCTTGGCCATCGACATCCACAGGTTCACCGTCGAGGAGAAGAGCACGCGCGGATCGCGCACGATGTGGACGAACTTAGCGTCCGGGAATAGTTCCAGCAGCGCCGGGATGCGGGCCGTGTGCGGCGGCGACTTCAGCACCAACCGGCGCGGGTCCTTGTACGCCACGGTCTGCACGAACTTGAAGAAGGTACGTTTCCACGCGGCGTACTCGCGCGGCGTCAAGCCGCTCAGGTCGAGCGAACCGGGGTGGATACTCGCGTTCTTCGGGAAGGCGAAGTCGGTGTAGGTGCTGGGCGCGCCGAGCAGCGCCAGCGCGAATTCGTCCTCCTGCGGGCGGTCCCACCCCGCGGCCATGTTGTCCATGGGCCGCTTGTCGGGCAGCAGGATGGTGCCGAACTTTTTGAACAGGCCTTCGGTGAGTAAAAAGTTGCACGGCTCGAAGCATTGCAGCGTCGTCGGCGAGGTGTGGCGTTCATCGAGGATCAGCAATTCGTGGAGCAGGGTGGTGCCGGTGCGCCAGTGGCCAAGGACGAAGATCGGCGGCTGATCGATGCGCGTGCGCGCGATGCGGTCCCCGTGCAGGCTCGTCTGGCTCCAACGCAGCAGCGTCTGGCCGAAGCTGACCCCCGAGACGATGGCGGCGATGTACCAGTACGGCGGTTCGACGCGGAAACGGTTCTTGGCGAGCAGCTTCAGCCAGGCGAAGAAGTCGCTGCCTTCCCAGACGCGCGGCGCCCAGGTGCGGTGGGTCGGTTTTTTCGGTGGGGTCATCGGGTTCGGTCAACCGTGCGGGGGCGTTCCCGTAACCTAGCGGTTTGCGATTCCGCGGGGAGTTCGGAATGCGGCGGTTCTGGGCGAGGGCGGTGCGCAATCCGGCGTACTGGATTTTCTGGGGGTTGCTGGTCGTCTACCACGCCGACGGGCGGGCGCACCCGGAGATCGATTGCGTGCCGGCGCCGTTCGCGGCGTGGTCGCTCGTCCGCACCGGCTCGCTCGACGTGAGCGACTACGAAGGGTTGAAGCCGTACCACTCCTCCTCGTGCCTACGGACACTGCCCGACGGCCGCATCGTTCCATTGCGCTCGCCGGGCAGCGCCCTCG
>JAYTBD010000190.1:0-2067 GCA_043737155.1 Fimbriiglobus sp.
GCGGTTTTCACCCCCGCCCATAATCTATCCCACCCCCCGCACGGAGAGCCAGTACGCGATGGAAACGATCCCTGACCCCGTCGAAACCGCCCCGATCCCGTTCAAAACTCTCGATGAGCTCATCGCCGATGCGTTGGCGACCGCCCCGAAGCCGTTGAACTTCGCCGCGGTGAAGAAGGCGCTTAAGGTCGCCGGCGTGGCCATGAAGGGCGAAGGTAAAACCTCCGAAGTCGAGATTCAGTCCGCCATCGATTCGGCTATCGCGGGGGGCCGAGCGTTCGCGCACCCGCACAAGACCCCGGACGGCCCGCAGTCGTATTGGCACAAGCCCTATGTGAGCAAAGCCGAACGCGCCGAAGAAAAAGTCCGCGCCGTCGAAGCGAAAGCCGCGGAGAAAGCCCGCGCCAAATCGGCGAAGGCCGAGGAAAAGTCCGGGGCCAAAGCGGCGAAGTCCGAAGAAAAGGCGAATCGCAAGGCCCAGGGAGCGGCGGAATCGTCGCGGCAAAAAGTGGCGACGCTCGTCGAAACGGTCCGCCGCAAAGCCGCCGAACTCGGGAAGCGCGTCGTCAATGAGAAACAATTGGGCCTGCCCAAAGAGAAAGCCAGTCCGGCGGAACAAGAGGCGTTCCGCACGACGTTGGACGAACTGATCGCCGAAGGCAAGCTCTTCGCCCACGGGGAGAAGTACGGGAGCCAAGCGCAGTACGTGCCGACGTGGTACGACACCAAGCCGCTGAAGAAACCGTTCGAAGAGGCGGTGAAAGCGACCCGGAAGATCGTCGGTTCGGGCGACGTGGAATTCGAAGACTTTCTGAAAGCGCTTCTGGCGAAGCTCGACGAAAAGCCCGAGGAGGTTGCGGAAGCAGCCCCCCGATCGGACACCGCCCCGGATACAGCGACCGAGTGACGTAGCGTTTTACCGCGCCCGCTTCTTCGACTTCTGTTTCGCTTCCGGGTGCCGCTTGTAATAGCGGCTCACGAGCTTGCGATTCCACTCGGCCGACGCCTTGACGTTCTTGGCACGGTCGATGAACATCCAGAGCACTCCGGCCAAGATTCCGAGCAAGACTCCTACGGCGATGAGAATTGCGAGGTTGCCGGCCTTCGCCCCGACCCCGCCGCCCGCGGCGGCTCCGAGTATGGCGCCGAATATCAACAGTAGCCAATTGAACCCGGGACTGCCGGGGCGCGGATCGTTCCCCGAAGTGAACATCTCGCCCCGCAGGTCGTCGATATACACATAGAGGTTTTGCTTCGTCTCGGCCCAATAGCAATCTTGCCAAGGCACGTCTTCCTTGCAACGCTTGCAGGTCGTCGTCGGTTCCTCGCCCAAATCGAACGGATTCTCGAGATACTCGAGGATGACCTCGCTCGGCATCACCGTCTTGCCTTTGCATTCTTCGTGCACGTAGACCGTCGGCGTGCCCGCCGGCAGCTCCTCCGACTCGTCATCGTCGTCCCGCCGCGGTCGTTTCCGCGCCGCGGGCTCCTCCTCTTCTTCATCATCATCGTCGTCGCGCCGATTGCGGCGCGCGGGGCGTTCTTCCTCTTCGTCGTCCTCATCGCGGGCCCGACGGGTGGACTTGGCCATAACTCGAACTCCGAACGGTCGATCCGATGTCCGCCGGGCGCGACATCGCGGAAGAGTGGCGATAGTTATAGCAGAATGGGAAAGGGTTCACACCGCCGCCCGGCGACCCGCTTTGATCGGCTGGATGCTGCTCGGCGACGGTTCGGCGCAACCCCCGGCGGTCGGCAGCATCTTGTTCGGGCTGCAATTGTTGGTCGGGTTGAACGCGGTCCGCAGACGGACCATGAAGTTCAAATCGTCGGGGCTGAACAGCTTCTGCATGAAGTCGAGCTTCTCGACGCCGATTCCGTGTTCGCCCGTCACACTGCCGCCGAGCCGGATGCATTCTTCCAAAATGTCGGTGCTCGCGGCGAGCACGGCTTGCACCTGCTTCGGATCGCGTTCGTCGAACATCAGAACCGGGTGAATGTTGCCATCACCCGCGTGAAAGACGTTGCAGATCGCCACGCCGTGGCGGGCGCTCGACGCTTGGATGC
>JAYTBD010000191.1:0-5229 GCA_043737155.1 Fimbriiglobus sp.
GCGGCCGATGAGCTTGGCGTACGGGTCGAGGACGACCTTGTTCGCGTTGAAGCGGTGGCCTTGCGACGGTTCGTGCGGCCCGTGGACGCGGTAGCCGTAGAGCTGCCCGGGCAGGCAGTCGGGCAAGTAGCAATGCCAGACTTGGTCGGTGTTTTCGGTCACCGTGATCCGCTGCGATTGCTTTTCGGAATCGGCGGAATCGAACAGGCACAATTCGACTTTGGTTCCGAACTCCGAGAAGAGGGCGAAATTGACACCCGCCCCGTCCCAAGTGGCTCCGAGGGGGTACGCTCGACCGGGCCAAACACGCATGGTGGGCTTTCATTGGACCGGGCGAAAAGCCGGGTCATTGGATACGATTTTGTGAGCGCCATCCTCGGCGAAACGATTCAGTCCTTCATCGTCTCCGAATTGTTAGACGGCCGCGATCTCAGTTGACGATTCAATCTCGTGAGCAAAGTTTTCCGGTTGCGATTCGACTCCTCATAAGCGATCACTTCCATCAATTCGTCAGTACCGAGATCGGAAGCGGAAGCCACCACATCCATGATCTTGAGTTTGTCGTACCCCGCGATTGGGATCGGCAACACCGTGTCGGGTGGGACTTCCCGCCGGTAAGTCAAAGCGGGCGATGTGGGATCGAATTCCACATCCTCCAGCAGGCCGGGATCGGCTTCGGGATCGACGCCGTCCGCCCCGTGGCGATCCGGGATCATCTCGAGCAGGTCGGGGGAATGGTTCGCATCTTCTTCCGAATCGCCAACATCGTTGTCGATGGAAAAATCGTCTTCGGGGTTCTCGCCCGGGTTGCCGTGGCCGGAGTCGCCATCTCGCATGGAGGAATCGGTGCGGGCGCTGCGTTGGCGGTGGTGATGTTGGACATCTTCGAGTTCGAGGTCGGTCTCGTCGATTTCCGAGAGTGCGGGTGCGGTGCGGGACATGGTGACAGCCTCGTCGCCGAACGGGAGAAGTGAGTGCGGAAGGGCAAAGGATGTACCAATCGCGGCCGCTGAAGCTGATGTTGGTCCATGATTCCCCTTGCAAAGTGCGCAATCCTGTCCGCGCAGGCTTGGGTGTCCAACTTCCCATCGTTTGCCAACGACACATCCCGCGGTTCGCACCGCGGGATGTGTTGCAGTCGATGATTCCGAGCTACTTCTCGCTCTTCGTCTCTCGTTTCATGGTGAAGCAGTGCTGCTTCTCTTTCGTCTTGAATTCCTTCGGGGTCTCCCCGCCGGGCAGGGCGTAGCAGAGCTTGACCGTATCGCCTTTCATCTCGATGATGCCCATCGCTTTCTCCCCCGCCTTCGGCGCCGTGGTCGTCATGGTGATCGTGAAAGGCGTGGTCGTTTTATCGACGGTGAAGGTCGAGCCGAAAAACTCCTTCTTGTCCTTGTCGGTGCCCATCACTCTGTCGCCGTCGAACTTGATGAGCGAGCCTTTGAGTTTGTCGGCGGAGACTTCCTTCCCGTCTTTCTCGCCGGCGACGATTGTGTAAAGTCCGTCGAGTTCGCCCTTGACCGGTTTTTTCGGTTCTTCGGCAACGGTGATACCGAGGCAGCCGACGATGGCCAATGCGGCGACGCGGAAGGACTGTGTCATGATGAATCTCTGGGGGTGAGTGATTGGGACTTCGACGCACCGCTATCACCGTCTGCAAGTCGGGTGCCGGGGTGGTCTGTTCGGCATAGCGCTTGCGATGGGAAGTGGCGTTCCTAGTCGGACGAAAGGATTATTCCATGGCGCGGGAGCGGCGGTTGCAGTTCGGCGCACGGGTCGTTCCCAACGAAGGCGTTCAATTCCGAGTCTGGGCCCCCGACCGAACTCGGGTCGATGTCATTCTTGAAGAGTCGGACCAAGCGCATCCGCTCCGCGTCGAGTCCGATGGGTGGTTCGCCGGTTCAGTCGCATCCGCGAAATCCGGGATGCGCTATCGCTATCGGCTCGATAGCGACGACATATTATTCCCCGATCCCGCGTCGCGCTTCCAACCCGATGGGCCGCACGGTCCGTCCGAGATCGTTGACCCCGATGCATTCCCTTGGACCGATGGCGATTGGAAAGGTTGCCGGATCGAAGGGCAAGTCTTGTACGAACTGCACCTCGGCACATTTACCCGAGAGGGCACGTTCACCGCGGCGATGGGCGAGTTGAATGAGTTGGCGGACGTCGGCATCACCTGCATCGAACTCATGCCCGTCGCCGAGTTTCCCGGCCGCTTCGGCTGGGGCTACGACGGCGTCAACCTCTTCGCCCCGAGCCGGCTCTACGGTGCGCCCGACGACTTCCGCGCTTTCGTCGATCACGCCCACGCCCTCGGCCTGTCCGTGATTCTCGACGTCGTCTACAACCACCTCGGGCCCGACGGCAATTACCTCGGCCACTTCTCCAAGAGCTATTTCACCGACCGCCACAAGACCGACTGGGGCAAGGCGATCAACTTCGATGGCCCCGGGTGCGCCGCCGTCCGCGAATACTACATCGCGAACGCCGCTTACTGGATCGACGAGTACCACCTCGACGGCCTGCGACTCGATGCCACGCAGAATATTTACGACGACGCCGCGCCGGCGGAGCACATCCTGACCGAGATCGGCCGGGCCGCCCGCGCCGCAGCGAACGGACGACCGATCATCATCGTCAACGAAAACGAGGCGCAGCATTCGGAACTCGCCCGGCCCATCGACCGCGGCGGTTACGGACTCGACGCGCTGTGGAACGACGACTTCCACCACAGCGCGATCGTCGCCTTGACAGGGCACAACGAGGCCTATTACACCGACTACCGCGGCGATCCGCAGGAGTTCATCTCCGCGGCGAAGTACGGCTACCTTTATCAAGGGCAGTGGTACGCGTGGCAGGATCAATCGCGCGGAACACCGGGCCTCGATCTGCCCCCGGCGGCGTTCGTGACCTTCATCGAGAACCACGATCAAATCGCCAACTCCGGCCGCGGACTGCGGGCGCATCGATTGACCAGCCCCGGCAAATACCGGGCGATGATGGCGCTGCTGCTGCTCGGGCCGGGTACACCGATGCTGTTTCAGGGGCAGGAGTTCGCCGCGTCCGCTCCATTCTTTTACTTCGCGGATCACACGCCGGAATTGGCGAAACTGGTCGCGGCGGGTCGCGTCGAATTCCTCGGTCAGTTCCCGAGTCTCGCCGATCCGCGCATGGAATCGATCTTCGCCGCGCCGCACGAATCGGCCACCTTCGATCGTTGCAAACTCGATCACTCGGAACGAACGACCCACGCGCCGCAGTACCAATTGGTCAAGGATCTCTTGAAGCTCCGCCGTGGCGATCCCGCGTTCCGCGCGCAGAAGCGCCGCGGCGTCGACGGGGCAATCCTCGGCGTCAGCGCCTTCGTCCTCCGCTTCTTCCAAGACGACAGCGCGGATCGATTGCTGATCGTGAACCTCGGCCGCGATCTGCACCTCCACCGCGTCGTCGATCCGCTACTGGCGCCGCCCGCGGAGTGCCGTTGGCGCATCGCGTTCTGCACCGAGGACCCCGCGTACGGTGGCATGGGGGTCGCCCCGCTTAAGAAGCCGCACGAGGGGTGGCGCATCGCCGGGGAATCCGCCACGGTGCTGGTGCCGCAGCGGTTGAATTTTGAAACCGACGAAGAACGCATCGGCAAATAGGGAGCGCGAATGGACGGGGCCGCGACAACCGACGTCGCCATACTGACGCCGGCGGGCTTGCCAGCATGGGGTTCGACCCATTGCGACATCGTGCGCACGATCCCCGGTGGCCATCTCGAGAACTTGCTCGAACGCGAATGGCTCGTCACCAACGGCCTCGGCGGTTACTCTTCGGGCACGCTCGCCGGGGCCAATACGCGCAGGTATCACGGCATCCTCGTCGCCGCGCACCCGGCGCCTCTCGGCCGCGTCGTGATGCTCACGAATGTGACCGAGGATTTCCGCTTCCCCGATTGGTCCTCGGTCGAGTTCGGCGGGACCGAACACGCCGGCGCCCCGCACGATGTCCACGGCGCCGAGGTGCTCACCGAGTTCCGCTTGGAAATGGGTTTGCCCGTTTGGCGCTTCCAACGGGGCGAGCACGTCATCGAGAAGCGCGTCGTCATGCCGCACCGGCGGAACACCGTCCACATGATGTACCGCTTGATCGAAGGCCAAGGCCCGGTGCGGTTGAAGCTGAGGCCGATCATCCACTTCCGCGGCTACGAGGAACCCGTCAGCCGCGAACACCGCGGCCCCTACTGCATCTGCGCGACCGAAGGCCGCTACGAGTTCAAATCCCAAGATCCCGCGTATCCGACCCTGCGGATGACCGCCGATGGGGACAGCACGTCATTGACCATCGACGGCACCCACTTACCGAATGTGCTTTACCGCGTCGAAGAAAAGCGCGGCTACGAAGGCGTCGGCACAGTCTGGATCCCCGGTGAATTCCGCATGACGCTGCGGCCGGGGAAGGACGGCGCGTTGACCGCATCCACAGAGAACTGGGAGCGCATGCTAGCCCTGTCCGCCCCGGTGGCGCTGGCCGCCGAGACCGAGCGCCGGCAGCGGTTGATCGCGGCCGCGGCCCCGGAGTTGCGCACGGGGCTCGGCGCCGAACTCGTCCTCGCCGCGGACCAGTTCATCATCAGCCCGGCCGCGCGGGTGGAGGAAACGACGCGCGCCCAAGCCGCCGGGGACGAGGCGCGCACCATCATCGCCGGCTACCATTGGTTCACCGACTGGGGCCGCGACACGATGATCAGCTTGGAAGGGCTGACGCTGAGCACCGGCCGACACGCCGAGGCGGGTTACATTCTGCGGACGTTCATCGGCCACGTCCGCAACGGATTGATCCCCAACTACTTTCCGGACGGGAAGACCGGGGGCGTCTATCACACCGCCGACGCCACGCTCTGGTACTTCCACGCGCTGGGCCGCTACGTGGCGGTGACCGGCGACCGCGCGACGCTCCGCGCGCAGTTGCCGACGCTGAAGGAAATCGTCGCCGCGCACAAGCGCGGCACCGACTTCGGCATCGGCGTCGATCCGGCGGACGGGCTGCTGCGGCAGGGGGCGGAGGGGTACCAACTCACGTGGATGGACGCGAAGGTCGGCGACTGGGTCGTGACCCCGCGGCGCGGTAAAGCCGTCGAGATCAACGCCCTTTGGTACAACGCGCTGCGCTTGCTCGAAAGCTGGCTCCGCGAAGAAGGGGATGGCGATGCCGAGGGAATCGGCGCGGATGCCGAGCGGGCGC
>JAYTBD010000192.1:0-5212 GCA_043737155.1 Fimbriiglobus sp.
TCGTGCCGTACTTCTGGTCGAAGCCGACCGTCGAGAAGCCCGAACTGGGCGGCTTGTTCCTCGACACCCGCCCGTCCGACCCGAACAAGGCCGTGCAGATGGAGACGCAACACGTCCCGGCGTACATCGCCCAGGACGCGAAGGGCACCAGCTACGCCCGCGTCGCGCCCACCCAGTTCCCGGCCAACGCCGGAAAGGACGCGCCCCTGATTCACCGCATCACGGCCTATAACAAGGCGGCGCTGTGGGACGGCGTGCAGGCGTGGTTCGCCGGCGGCAAGGAGGTCTCCGCCACCATCGACCCGAAGGCCGCGGCCGTTCAGACCTTCGAAAGCAAGGGCGGGGCGACCTGGCGGATTTACCCGCCGAACAAGGAGCGAGACAGCCGCGCGCAGGTGACCTGGAGTTCGTTCGCCACGCCCACGGCGCTCGACGACACCACTTACGGGTACAAGTGGTCGGACTCCGTATCGAAGGCCGATTCGCTGGTCACCCTGCCCGAATATTACCGGCTCGAAAAGGATAAGAAGGACAAGGAACAGTGGGTGGTAGTGAGCGCGAAGGACGTGCCAGCCGAGACCGGACTTGCGAAGGTCGAGTTCCCCCGCCGTCGCACCGCCAAACCGCAACCCTACGTCACGCCCGACGAGCCTGAGAGTAGTTGGAAGAAGCCGGGGCCGGCGGCTGGTCCGTTCGAGGCGAAGTTGGGTGACGGCAGCTTGGTGACCTATTACTGGTACCGCTTCGCCGACCAACCCGCGCTGCTGAACGCCGACCTGACCGCCGCCGAACGAGAGTCGCTCCAGAAGCGGGTCGAGATGCTGCACAAGAGCTGGACGAAAGACCGCGGGTACCTGCCCCCGCCGACGGTGGGTAAACTCGCCGACCTCGACGCGGCCGTCCTCGTCACCCCGCCGAAGGGCCTGGAAGTCGGTTACGTACCGATCGTCACGCGGCAAGGCATCAAGGACTAATCACACGCCCTCGGTCGAAACAACAGGAGACGCAACATGCTGCACCGCACACTGCTGGCCCTCGTCGCACTCGTCGCGCTGTCGACGGGCGCGACGCCCGCGTTCGCCCGGGACTCGAAAGAGTTGCCGCGCCCGGACGGTAAGCCCGCCGATCACACCAAGAAGGTCCAAGTGTTCATTCTGCTGGGGCAGTCCAACATGCTCGGCTTCGGGCGCGTCGGACCGAAGGAGACTAAAGGCTCCCTCGAGTACACGATTAAGGAAAAGGGCAAGTACGGCTTCCTCGTGGACGACGACGGCAAGTGGACCGTTCGCAAGGACGTGCGCGACGTTCACGTGATGGATCAACGGGGCGTCGAATTCAAGGATCTGGAGAAGTTCGGCGACGTGAAGAACGACTGGCTCACGGCGAAGGGCAACTTCGGCCCGGAGTTGGGCTTCGGCCATGTCATGGGCCACGCGCTCGACGAACCGGTGCTGGTGCTGAAGGCGTGCATCGGCAACCGCAGCCTCGGCTGGGATCTGCTCCCGCCGGGCAGCGAGCGGTACGAGGTCGAGGGCAAGGTGTACGCGGGCTACAAGGACACTTCGCCCTCGTGGGCGAAGGGCGCGGAACCGAAGGCGGTGTCGTGGTACGCGGGTCGGCAATACGACGCGGACACCGCGCACGCCAAAGCGGTGCTCAAGAACCTCAAGAAGTACTTCCCCGATTACAAGGATCAGGGGTACGAGATCGCCGGGTTCATGTGGTGGCAGGGCCACAAGGACCAGAACGCGGCGCACGCGGCCAAGTACGAGGAGAACCTCGTGCGGCTCATCAAGTCGCTGCGCAAGGACTTCGACGCCCCGAACGCCAAGTTCGTGCTGGCCACCGGGTGCGGCAATCCGGGGCGCGAGGGCTTCGGGGAAAAGATCGCCGAGGCCCAACTCGCCGTCGGCGATGCGAAGAAGTACCCCGAGTCCAAGGGCAACGTGAAGGCCGTGGACACGCGGGACCTGTGGCGCGAGGCCGCCGACTCGCCCGCGAATCAAGGCTACCACTACAACCACAACGCCGAGACCTATATGGAAACCGGCCTGCGCCTCGGCCGGGCGATGGCGGAGCTGCTGGAGAACAAGAAATGATGAAGCGACTGACAGCCGACGCCGTTCTGCTACTCGGCCTCTGCCCGGCAACGTTATCGACAGGTGAACAAAGGAGCTCGTGAGATGCGGATCGCCAGAATATTCGCCCACCGGGTCGAATTGCCGCTGCGGGAGGGGAGCTACAAGTGGTCGGGCGGGAAATCCGTCACCGTCTTCGACAGCACCGTCGTCGGCGTGGAAACGGACACGGGGCTCGTGGGCTACGGCGAGGTCTGTCCGCTGGGGCCGTTCTACCTGCCCGCCTACGCCGAGGGCGTCCGGGCCGGCCTGCGCGAACTCGCACCGCATTTGATCGGCCTCGACCCCCGGGAACCGCTCAAACTCAATCACCGCATGGACGCGGCGCTGAAGGGCCACCCCTACGTCAAGAGCGGGATCGACATCGCCTGCTGGGACGTGCTCGGCCAGGCGACCGGCCTGCCGGTGTGCGTGCTGATGGGCGGGCGCTTCGGCGAAGCGGTCCGGCTCTACCGCGCCATCTCGCAGGAGTCGCCCGACCGGATGGCCGCGAAGGTCGCCGGCTATCGCACCGAGGGCTACACGCGGTTCCAGCTCAAGGTGGGCGGTGACCCCGACCTCGACATCGAGCGCATCCGCCAGGTGCGGGCCATCCTTCAGCCGACCGACCGGCTCGTCGCCGACGCCAACACCGGGTGGACCCAGCACGAAGCGACGCGCGTCGTGAGGGCCGTGCGCGACCTCGACGTCTACATCGAACAGCCCTGCCTGACCTACGAGGAGTGCCTCTCGGTGCGGCGGCGGTGCGACCACCCGTTCGTGCTCGACGAGACCATCGAGGGGATCGACGTGCTGTTGCGGGCGAAGGCCGATCTAGCGATGGACGTCGTCAACCTGAAGATCAGCAAACTCGGCGGCCTCACCCGGACGAAGCAGGTCCGCGACCTGTGCGTCTCGATGGGGATCGCCATGACGCTGGAGGACAGTTGGGGCGGGGACATCGCGACGGCGGCCATCGCGCACCTGGCCCACAGCACCCCGGAAGAGTTCCGGTTCACCAGCACCGACTTCAACAGTTACGTCACGGTGAGCACGGCCGATGGTGCGCCGCGACGGGAGCACGGGTTCATGTCGGCTTCGTCCGAACCCGGCCTGGGCATCCGGCCAAAGTCGGATGCGCTCGGCCCACGGGTCGTGGACGTGCGGTAATGACCCGCCGACTCGATGAGGTCGTGTGGATCGCTTCTTGGGAGAATTGTAGTGAATGACCGCAACTCGCTCCGGTGGCCGCTGGGCGTCGTCACGGCGTGCGTCGTCGCATGCGCGACGGCCCGCGCCGAAGACCCCGCCCCCGCGGAATCACCCCTCAGCGTCGGGAGGATTTTCGGTGCTCGGGAGTTCGGGACCGAGTCGCTCCCGGCACGGCAGTGGAGTCGGCGATCATCAGCCTATTTCACCCTCGAGAAGGCCGCCGCCGGGGCCGGGCAAGAGTTGATGCGCAACGATCCCGCAACGGGGAAGAAAGAGGTCGCCGTCCCCGCGGCGGCGTTCGTGCCGGGCGGTGCGAAAGAGCCGCTCGCGGTGGACGCCTACGAGTTCTCCGCCGACGAGTCGCGTGTACTGATCTGCACGAACAGCCAACGGGTCTGGCGCCGCAACACGCGCGGCGACTACTGGCTGCTCGACGTGGCGACGCGCAAGCTGCGCAAACGTTGCCCCGTTGTCGCTCATGTTCGCCACCTTCTCGCCGGACGGCGCGCGAGTCGCCTTCGTGCGCGAGAACAACTTGTATGTTCAGGACGCGGAAAGCCTGAAGATCACCCCGCTGACCACCGACGGCTCGAAGACGCTCATCAACGGAACCTCCGACTGGGTGAACGAAGAGGAACTGGACCTGCGGAAATGCTTCCGCTGGAGTCCGGACGGCCGCCACATCCTCTTCTGGCAGTTCGACACCGCAGGCGTGGCGGAGTTTCACCTCGTCGATAACGTCGTCAGCAAGTCGCCGCGGATCACCTCGTTCGCGTACCCGAAGGTGGGCGAGAAGAACTCGGCCACCCGGCTGGGCGTGATCCCGGTGGGCGGGGGTAAAGTGCAGTGGCTCGACCTCCCTGGCGACCCGCGCGAGCACTACCTGCCCCACGCCGACTGGGCGCCGGACGGCTTGCAAATCCTGGTTCAGCAGTTTGATCGGCTCCAGACGGAGCTGCGGGTGTGGCGCGTCGATCCCGCCACGGGTCGGGCTAAGGCCGTGTTCACCGAGAAGGACGCCGCTTGGTTGGAGAACGAAAACCCTTGGCGGTGGTTGGACGGCGGCAAGAGCTTCCTCTGGCTGAGCGAGCGGTCGGGGTGGCGGCACGCCTACCGCGGTCATGTGGACGGCTCGCCGCCGGAGCCGATCACGAAAGGCGAGTTCGACATCGTCGGGGTCGAAGCCGTGGATGAACCGGGCGGGTGGTTGTATTACGCGGCCTCGCCGGAGAACGCGACCCAGCGGTACCTGTTCCGGGTAAAGCTCGACGGGAGCAAGACCGAACCCCTCTCCCCCGAGAAGCAGGCCGGGTGGCACGACTACGACTTCTCCCCCGATGCGAAGTGGGCGGTTCATACCTGGTCGAACTTCACCACCCCGCCGGTCGTGGCCCTGGTGCGGCTGGTCGACAACACCGCCATTCGCACGCTGGCCGACAACGCGAAGCTGCGTGAGAAACTGGCAGCGTTGAAGCGACCGGAGATCGAGTTCATCCGCGTGGCGGTCGGCGGTGGCGTCACGCTCGACGGGTGGAGCATGAAACCTGCGAAGATGGAACCGAACGCGAAACTGCCATTGCTCATGCACGTCTACGGTGAGCCGCACGGCCAGACGGTGCGGGATGCGTGGCCGGGCTCGCGCGGGCTGTGGCACTGGATGCTCGCCCAGCAGGGGTTCGTCGTGGCGAGCGTGGACAACCGCGGCACCAACGTGCCCCGCGGTCGCGAATGGCGAAAGTCCGTCCACCGGAAGATCGGCATTCTCGCCCCGACCGAGCAGGCGGCGGCCGTGCGCGAGCTGCTCAAGCGGTGGCCGTTCGTCGATCCCGCGCGGGTCGGCTCGTGGGGATGGAGCGGCGGCGGCAGCATGACCCTGAACGCCC
>JAYTBD010000193.1:0-2058 GCA_043737155.1 Fimbriiglobus sp.
CGATTTTGAAGCGCACCTCCGGGAACACGGATGCGGTCTGCATCGCCACGGCTCGAAGCACGATCTTTGGCGGAATCCCGCCAACGGTGCGAAATCGCCATTGCCCCGGCACAAGACATTGAAGAGGCCTTTGATTCGCGGTGTCTGTCGGCAACTGGACATCCCGCCGCCCAACGGATTTTGAGAAGGCCGCTGGTTTCGATGCTCATTTCATCGGGGGTTTCGGCGGTTCGCGCAGCATCCGGAACAGCTCGTGGTTCAACGACAACAGCAGTGTATCTTTGGTATCCATCAGCGCGGCTTGCAGCGCTTTCAGCTTCTGCAAGAACGCGTAGAACTCCGGATCCTTCGCGTGGGCCTCGTTCCGCAAGCGGTCGGCGGTGACGTCGGCTTGCCCTTCGAGCAATTGCTTCTTGGCTTTCGCATCCGCTTCGATATCGCGGCGCTCCTTGTCCGCTTTGCTCAGGATCTCCGACGCTTCCTTGCGGCCTTGGTTCTCGTACTCGGCAACCTTGCGGCCGCGCTCGCTGCGGATACGCTCGTAGATGCTCGACCGCACGGCCTCCGGGTAGCTCAACCGGCGTACGCGCAGCGTCACGATCTCGATGCCGTACTCTTCGCGGACCTTCGCTTTTAAATCGTCCGACAAAAGCTGCTGCACGAGCTTGTCGGAGCGGGCTTCGGTCTTGGCATCGTCCGCGACGGAGATGAGTTCGTCGAGGGCCATGCCGCTGATGATCGACGCCAATCGCCCCGTGATGCGCGGCGCCAGCACGCGCTTCACCTGCTCGGCGGTGCCGACGGAGCGCACGAATTGATCGGCGCCTTTGGCATCGGGCACGCGCCATGTGATGAACGCGTCGAGGGTCAACGTCTTATCGACGGTGCCCGTGATCGGATCGCGCGTCAGCGCTTCGGTCGCAGGGAGGTCGAACGATTGCAGCCGATGATCGACCCGCAGCACGCCGTCGATGGGCCACGGTAGTTTCAAATGCAGCCCGGCGTCGGATTCGCCATCGTGGGTGGCCACCCGTTCGCCGAAGCGCGTGACGTACGCGAACTCGGCGTAGTCCACGGTGTAAAACGCCGTCCGCCCCCAGACGATCAGGAGAACCGGCAGCACCATATACAGGAGGAAGCGTCTCATGGGTCTTTCTCGCGTTGGTCGCCGGCGCGCGGGAAGGCGAGCGGCACGCCCGGCGGCAACCGCGGCATCAAGTCGGGGTCGATGAGGTAGAGCTTGCGCGTGCCTGGGAGCTTGTCCGCATCAATGAGAATTTTGTCCCGCGTCTTCAGCACTGCGGTGATGGCCGCGAGGCCGAGGCGGAAATCGGTGAGCGCCCGCCGCGCCGCGATCAGTTGCTGTCGGCGCGCGTTGATGTCGGCGGCCACCGCATCGCGCGGTTGGCCGAGCTTCACGCGCTCTTCGAGTTCCGCGCTCAACTTGGCTTCTTCTTCGACGGTCAAACTGTTCCGCGCCGCTTGCCAGCCGAGCATCACATCCCGCGTCGCCGTGGCTTCCGCGGTTTTGCGATACGCATCCGCTTCCGCCGATCGCACCGTCCGCAAGGCGTCGTCGGCGGCGCGCGACTTGGCGCGGGCCGCTTCCGAAGTCGCAGTGTTGATGGCGGTGTCGCGCTTTTGAATCGCATCCGCGACGGCGTGGTACGCGGCCACGACTTCCTGCGGCGGGTGCAAATCGTGGATGGTCAGCCCTTCGATGCGGACGCCCAATTCGCCGGGGGCGGCTTCCTTCATCCGCTCGGCGAGCTTGGTCTGCGCCGCCCGTTCGAACACGGGCCGGCCGTCGCCGAGCAGCGTTTGGAACGACCGGCTCGCGATCAGTTCGCGGAACACCGCCTCTGCCACGGAACGCAGAACGGCGTCGGGATTTTTGCTGGCGAACAGGAAACCGCGCGGGTCATAGACCGTGTAGCGGATCGTCGCCAGAAGTTCGACGAGGTCGCCGTCGCCGGTCAGCATCAGCGATTCGTCCGTCTGCCGGGCAATGCCCTCGGCGTGGGCGCTGGACCACGTCAGGCCGCCGTCGTTGCCTTT
>JAYTBD010000194.1:0-2056 GCA_043737155.1 Fimbriiglobus sp.
TCGGGGATCTTCTTTTCGATGTCGCGCTCCATCACCCCTTTGGAAATGTGCACGGCCCCGGCGGCGTGCCCGGCGGCGTACTCGCTCTCCTCGCGGACATCGACGAAGGTGAACGCTTCGCCGGCCTTTTGTTTCGCCGCCACGTCGGCGACGGTGCATTCGCGGATGCGCGATTTGGCATCGGCGGCGATCTTCAAGAATCCGGGGGAGTGGACCATGGCCATGGGGAGCATCCGGTGGGGAAGCGGAGGGTGAGGAGCAAGTTTTATCGGAATTAGAGCCCGAGCCAGGATCGAACCGCCGTTTCGACGAATGCCAATTCATCCGGAGTCAACACACCGAGACGCCGGATGAGGCGCGGGCGGGAAACCGTCACCAATCCTTGGGCGTCGAACGCACCGTCTTTGAGGTAGAGTTTGGGGATCGCAACTTCGTAGGCGGTGCCGTGCAGGCTGGTCGTGTGGGGCACCAGCGTGTACAGCACCCGGTCGTTCCGCCGGGAGGCAGACTCAGCACGAGGCAGGGGCGGGTTTTGGCGATCATCCCGAGGTCGGTCAGCCAGACCTCGCTGCGATCAACGGATCGGATCGGCATCGGAAGTCTCGGCGGAGTCATAGGACTGGAACAACTCGTCGGCGATTTCATCGAATGCCCCATCGGCCGGATCCCCCGAACCCGTGGGATGGCGGAGCAACAGTTCGGTCACGACGACTTCGCGCTCGTCATCGGGCAGTGTGTCGAACGCGCTCAATAGCGCACGCGCGGCGGCTGACATGGCGATTCCCCACTGCGAGTATGTTTCTCATGCAAATTACCTCTGTAAACCTACAGACGATCAGTCAAATATAGGCGAGCAATCGGAAATTGAATACTTGGACCCCCCGGCACTTTCGGCCCAACCGGTTCTTTTCCCCCAACTTCCCGTTGCGCCTCCCCACTTCGCGCTACCAAATCAATGCGGGGCCGGGTAAATAGAACAGCACTGGGCTGTTTGCTCCGACCTCTCCGGTTTCGCCCCTTTTTCCGAGAGTACGCATCGTGATCCGCATCCTGTCGCACACCCGTTGGCTGCTTCTCGCGGGGTTGCTCACCGGCTTGGTCGCCCTGCCCGTCGGCAGCGTCCGCTCGCAAGACAAAGCCGCCGTCGCGCCGGCGTTCACCGAAGCCGAGAAGCAGAAGCAGCTCGATGAACTGAAGAAGCAACTCGCCGACATCCAAGCCAAGCTCGATGCGCTCAAAGGCGCGCCGGTCGCCACGGCGGCCACCGTGGTCCCAAGCGTTCCCGAAGGGACGATCCCCGAAGACCTGTTGAAGCCCTTCGCCTGGCGCTGCATCGGCCCCGCCAATATGGGAGGCCGGGTCACCGCATTGGCGGTCAACGAATCCGACCCCATGATGTACTGGGTCGGCCTCGGCGGCGGTGGCTTGCTCAAGACCGTGAACAACGGCACCACCTTCGAGAACCAATTCGACAAGGAAGCGACCTGCTCCATCGGCGATGTGGCGGTCGCCCCGTCCGACGCCAACATCGTCTGGGTCGGCACCGGCGAAAACAACCCGCGCAACTCGGTCTCCTACGGCGACGGCGTTTACAAAAGCACCGACGGCGGTAAGACGTGGAAGAACATGGGCCTCAAAAAGTCGTTTCAAATCGGCAAGGTCATCATCCACCCGAAGAACCCGGACATCGTCTACGTCGGCGCCCTCGGCCGGCTCTACGGCGACAACGAGGAGCGCGGCGTCTTCAAGACCGAGGACGGCGGCAAAACTTGGAACCAGGTCCACTTCGTCGACGCCAAGACCGGCGTCACCGATATGCGGATGGACCCGACCGACCCCAACCTGGTGATCGCCGCTTTTTGGGAACACAAACGCGATGAGCACGACGGCTTCTTCGGCACCCCGCCGGTGCCCGACGCGTACGGGCCGGTCGTTACCCACGGCCCCGGCAGCGGATTGTGGAAGACCGTCGACGGCGGCAAAAACTGGAAGAAGCTCACCGATGTCAAATTGAAGAACGGCCTGCCCACCGTGAAGCTCGGCCGCATCGGCCTCG
>JAYTBD010000195.1:0-5202 GCA_043737155.1 Fimbriiglobus sp.
CGAATACCGGTTCCATCCACCGGCCCGTGCGGCCGAGGTAGCTGTTGCGCTGGTGTTCGCCCTTGGTCGCCAGCGCCAGCTTGCCCGCTTCGGCGCGGAGTTCCTCCGGCGGCTTCGATCCGTCGAGCCCCGCTTCGGTCGCCGCGGCGGATATGTCGTCGTCGTTCGACTTCGCCACGCCTTCCAAGGCCTCGATGCGCTCCTCGTACTGGTACCCCTCGGGGCTGGTGTTCGGGAAATAGAGCACGGCCCACACGAGGATCATCGTCGCCAGGATCACCGTCCCGGCCCGGCGGACGAACGACCAACCCGCATCGTAGACGCGCCGCACAATCATCGGCAGCGATGGTCGTTTGTACGCTGGCAACTCCATGACGAAGAACGAGCGCTCCCCGCGGAGCAACGTCTTGCGCAGCAGCAGCGACACGACCGGCGCCGCCACGAAGCCGACCATGTACATGCCGAAGAGCATCAACCCGCGCGACCACACGGAGTAGTGTTCCTTCGGCAGGAACAGGCCGATCATCAGGGCGTAAACGGGGATGCGGGCCGAGCAGGAAATCAGCGGGGCCACGAGAATGGTGGCCAGTCGGTCGCGTCGATTTTCGATCACGCGCGTCGCCATGATGCCGGGGATGGCGCAGGCGACCGAGGAGAGCAGGGGGATGAACGACTTCCCGCTCAGGCCGCAGCGGCTCATGATGCGGTCCATGAGGAACGCGGCGCGGGCCATGTAGCCGCAGTCTTCGAGCACCGCGATGAACGCGAACAGAATCAGGATCTGCGGCAGGAACTTCAGCACCCCGCCGACGCCGGCGATGACACCGCTGCTGATGAGGGACCGCAGCGGACCGACGGGCATGGCGTTTTCGACTTGCGTACTGAGCCAGAGCGTGCCGTCGTCGATGAGGCTCATGATCGGGTCGGCGGCCCAGAAGATCGACACGAATACGAGGAACAGCACCGCGAAGAAGAAGAGCGTACCCCAGAGGCGGTGAGTCAGCACGCGGTCGATGCGGTCGGTGCGATTGGCGGGCCGGATCGCCGGTTTGGTCACGCACTTCGCCACGACTTCGCGGATGCGGGCGAAGCGGGTCTTCGCTTCCACCGCCGGCACGGGGCACCCGGCCACCGCCAGCCGCGCGCGGATGTCGCCGAGGGTGCGGGTCAGCGAGTCGCCTTCCTTCGCGGTGAACCACAACTCGGTGGCGCCGTTCACGTCCAAGATCAAGCGGCGCGCGAGGAACGCGGATAGTCCCGATCGCAGCGCCAGCTTCCCCGTCTCCGCTTCGAGCGGCACCGGCAGTGCGACCGGCTTCGGCGCGATTCCCGCTTGCGCCGCGCTCAGCAGCGTCCGTTGGAGCTCATCGAGGCCGATGCCACGGTTCGCTTGCACAGGTAGGAAAGGGATGCCGAACTCGCGCGTCAGCGCTTCGCAATCGACGATGATCCCCTGCGCGGCTGCGACATCGACCATGTTCACCGCGACGACCACCGGTTTGCCGAGGTCGAGCAATTGCGTCGTCAGGTAAAGGTGCCGGTCCAAGTTCGACGCGTCGACGATGGAGAGCACCACATCGGGGGCCGGGTCCGCGGGTAGCCGGCCGAGCAATAAATCCACGGCGACCAATTCGTCCGGACTGCGCGCCGCGAGGCTGTAGGTGCCGGGGAGGTCGATGAGATTAACGCGGACGCCGTCGAATGCGAAGTGTCCGTGCTTCATTTCGACGGTGACGCCGGGGTAGTTGCCGACGTGTTGACGCAGGCCCGAAAGAGCATTGAACAGGGTCGATTTCCCGGCGTTCGGGTTGCCGACCAGCGCGACGGTGATCTGGGGCGGGATCATGGCCATCACAAAGGGGAGACGGTGACGCAGGAGGCTTCGCGGACGCGGAGGCTGAGGCGGGTGTTGCCGATGCGAATTTCGACCGGATCGCCGAGCGGGGCAACGGCGAGCAGCTCGACTTCTTCGCCTTCGAGCAGGCCGAATTCGTAGAGGCGTTGGACGAGGGCGGGATCCCCGGCCAAGGCTTCGACGCGGGCTCGGTCGCCGGGCTTCAGGGTCGAAAGGGGGATCATCCGCGGACCGCGCGCACGAGAATCCGCGACGACTCGCCGGAGCGGAGGCACAGCCGGCAGTCGGCGACCTTGAGCAGGCAGGTCGAACCGGGTTGCTGCATTTGCAGCCGGCAGCCTTCGCGCAGGCCGAGTTCGGCCAAGCGGCAGACCCACGCGGCATCGCCGCCGACTTCGGCGACATCGGCCCATTCGCCGGGCTTGAGCATATCGAGGGGAATCAGCATGGAATGGATCGCGGGGTGGGAGCAAACCGTGAGACTCAATCTCACACAATCTTACGTCGGCAGCGGGGCCTGTCAAGGATATTGGATCGATTCCGTGCGGATTCCTTTTGCAAATCCGAAATCCGAAAATCGAAATTCGAAACAAGCGAGGCCAAAGGAGAAACTCTAAAACAGAGATGACCTTTGCGAGCCACTGGAATCATTTCGAGCTTTCTTCATTCTGATTTGCTCAGATTGTTTCGGATTTCGATTTTCGGATTTCGGATTTGTACCGGAGCATTAGAATTTGGTTGGTCGGGCTTTCCGAGCCGCCAAATACTCACCCAAAGCTTCTTGCCAGCTTCGCATTTCTATTCCCATATTCGCCAGCTTGCCGCCCTCCAACACACTGTAAGCCGGTCGCCGCGCCGGGGCTTTGAACTCAACACTCGTGATCGGCGTGAGATCGACGCTCAATTGCGACCGCCGGAAAATCTCCGCGGCGAGCCGGTGCCACGTCGTCGCCCCGGCATTGATGGCGTGGAATAGCCCGGCCGCGTCGGCGGCCAATAACTTCACGGTCGCTTCGGCGAGATTGGCGGTCGATGTCGGCGTGCAGTGCTGATCGTCAACCACTTTCAGCGGCTTGCCCTGCCCCGCGAGGCGGAGCATCGTCTCGACGAAGTTGCCACCCTTGCCACCGGAGCCGTGGATGCCGTACAGCCCGCAGGTGCGGATGACGAGCGTCCGTGGATTCGCCGCGAGGGCGAGGTATTCCCCCGCGAGTTTGCTCGCGCCGTAGACGCTCACCGGGCCGGGGGCATCGGTTTCGGTCCACGGCGAAGACCGCGCCGCATCCGATCCGAAGACGTAGTCGGTGCTGAAATGCACGAAGCGGGCGCCGACCGCATGGGACGCCTTGGCCAAATCGCGGACGCCGATGGCGTTGACGCGCCACCCGAGTTCGGGTTCGATCTCCGCCTTATCGACGAGGTTGTACGCGGCGCAGTTGATGACGACGTCGGGTTTCAACGCCGCGATCTTCTCGGCGATGTCTTGCAGTTGCGACAAGTCGATATCGGCGCGCGTCAGGGGCACGACCTCGCCCGGTAAACGCGGGACGAGATCGCGGCCGAGTTGACCGTGAGAACCGAGAACGACCGTCCGCATGGGGGCACCTCAGTCGCCCGTTGCGGCGGCCCGGAGAGAATCGCGGACTTGCATCAAGATTTGGCCGAGCATGTTTTTACCGCCGCCGTCGCCACCGTCGCCCCAGAACGCATCCTTCTCGGTATGCTCGACGATCTTCGCGTCGCCGGTCGACAGGAGCAGAACGCGAAGTTCTTCGTGTTGGGTGAACTTGGCCAAAACGGCGAAGCTCATGATTCCGACTTTCACCGATTCCCAATCGCGGCGCATCTTCTGCTTCCGATCGCGCCCCAGCGTCGCGGCGATCATCGGGGAATTGGCTTTGCGGATCTTCTGACGATACGCGGGGTCGTCGAATTTCTGAGCTTGGAAATAGTGTTCCGAAGTGGGCCAGCGTTCCCCATCCAGATTGATGGGGAACGGCGCGAAATTGGAGAACTGCCCGAAATCGTCGCCGACGCTGTCGAAGTTTACGGGATCCAAATGTCGGCTCCATCGGAATGCGGGGACGTTACTTCTTCGGCGGCAAGAAGCTCTTGTCCGAAGTTTCCAGCGTCGTCGATTGGTCTTGGTTGAGTTGCACTTCGGTTTCGGTCGTGCCGATGGTCACATTCAACTTGCCCGCCATCCGCACCGACAAAGTACCCGTGACGATATAACCGAGCTTCGAGTCGAACAGGAACGTCCCCGCTTTCGGGTCGACCGTGTCCAGCGTCGCGCCCTTGATGCGGAAGAGCAAGCCGTCGGCGTTGGCATCCGGGGCTTTGTACAGCAACTTGGCGGTCACTTCGACCCGGTCGAGTTCCTTCTTCTCGGCGTCTTTGCCGGTGTACTTGAAGCTGAGGGTGCGGTCGTAGGTGCCGATGGGGCCGAGGGGCATGGTGGTTTTCTTCTCCCACGTTTCGCCCGCGGCGATCCCGGCAGCCTTATCGGGGCCCGGCATGAGGCCCGCGGTCGGGTCGGCCATTTCCTTCAGCGCTTCCTCGGTGAGCAATTTATTCAACAGCGCTTCCATCTGTGGGTTGGTGGTGCCGAGCTTCTTGAGGAAGTCCGCGCGGCCCTCCACTTTCTCGACGACCATCCCCTTGGCGTAGGTGATCGTAAATTCGGTGCCGATGAGGTTCTTGAAGAAGTCGGCCAAGCCGGGGTTGTTCCCCGCGGCCGGTTGGTCGGCGGTCGAGTCGTAGTTGACCGGATTGCTGGCGATGTCCACTTTCAAGATCGCGCCTTCGATCGAAAGCTTGACGGTCCACTTCTCGGCTTCCAGTTTCGTGGGCAGCCATTTGAAGAAGAAGGTCTGTTCGTGTTTGAGGTTCAGGTCGGCCCCGCCTTGGACCTTCACGATCTGGTCGACCTTGGTCGAAACCTTCTGGTAGAAGGCTTTGTTGGCTTCGAACCTCGGCTCGAACTTCAGCTTCTCTTGGGCGGACGCGCCCGCGAGGAGGCCGAACGCCAAGGCCAAGGCCAACGTGCACCGCAGAACCATCGTGGAACTCCTTCGGGATCGCCCCGTCCGGGGCACGGCGAATCGCAGACAATTGATTTAGGCGGGGGCAGGTGGGAGACAAGTCACGAGTGGAAAAACCGGAGCGCCCCGACTCTTTACCCCGGAGGGGTTGCATCCACCAGCCCGGGGTCGCCGCCGCGGCGCACCCGGGTCTGGTGTGTAGTCATCACGCTCCGCGTGATGCCGGCGGGGCGAGTCCGTACGGGATGGCTTGGTCGATGCTCAGCGTCATCGGCAGGATGTCGAGCGGTCGAGCCGTCCGCA
>JAYTBD010000196.1:0-12063 GCA_043737155.1 Fimbriiglobus sp.
AACGATGTTACCTGAGCCGGGTTGCGTGAGCGCCCGGAGATCGGGAATCTCCGGGCGCTCACGCAACCCGGCTCAGGTAACATCGTTCACCCCCCCCGATCACTTCTTCGCGGCTTCAACGAAGCGCTGGCATTCCACCGGGTACTCCCGCTTCGCGAGCTCGAACAGCTTCAGCGCCGCTCGGCGGTTGCCCGAAAACCACTCGTAGCAGCCCAGCGTCAATTGCAGCCCCGTATCGCCGGGGCGGGACGCGAGGCTCGCTTTCAGTTCGGCGATGTCGCCGGCGAGAGCGGCAATCCGCGGGCCGTAGAGTTCCTTCAAATCGAACGGCTGCGTCGGCCAGTCCGGTTCCAGCGCCATGCCAAGTCGGATTGCAACGACCGCTTCCGCGTACTCGCCCCGGGCCATGTGGGCTTGGGCCAGCCAGAACTGCAATCGCGCATCCTGCGGTTGGAGCGCGGTGGCCGCGCGGAAACGTTCCGTCGCCCGGCCGATCTGCTCCTGTTCGAAAGCGTCTCGGGCTTGTTTGACGAGGAACGCGGCCAAGGCTTTCGGTTCGATGGGCGGCTTCGGCAACGGGATCGGGGCGGCCGCGGGGATGATTCGCTCCCCCGGTTTGATCACTCGGAAATCGCCGCGCTTCACGGCGGCATCGACGCGGGCCGGGGCGTAGTCGTCGACGGTCGGAAACGGATCGTTGCGGGGTAGCGGTTCGCGATCCCGGAAGTTGCGCGGCGGCGGCAGAAACACCCGAGGCGGCGGAGCATAGTAGTAGACGTACCCGTACACCGGCGCGGCGTAGCGGTAGCCGCAGCCGAATGCGGAGTGGTCGCGGTGGTAGTAGAAGACGACTTGGGCCGACGCGGTCGGGGCATCGAGGGACAGCGCGATGCCGGCGGCGGCGATCAGAATCGGGCGGACCATGACGGCGGCTCCTCCGTGTCGGGACACGTCCGAGCTTACCTCAGAATCGGGCCGCTGTCACTCGGCGAGCTTCACTTCGACTTCGCGGATCTTGCCGTCGCGGACGTAGAAGATCTTGAGCGGGTTGAACGTGGCCAAGTCTTTGTGATTCAACACGAAGACGACGTTTTCGAGACTCAACGCCTCCCACTGATGGAAGCCGAGTACGATGTCGCCGCGCTGGAGACCGACCTTGTTGGCGAGTGTGCCGACACCGACTTCGGAGATCCACAGGCCGCCGCGGAGGGCGCGATCCACCTGCGCGACGTAGTTGGCCCCCACGGGTTGGAGCTTCAACCCGGTGCGCGACCAGATGGCATCGGCCGGGGTCGCCGCGGCCCGCTCGGTGACCACCGCGGCGCCCAAAGCGAGTTCGACATCGATGGTTTCTGCGCCGCGTTTGAGCTTCAAGCGCACTTTGACCGGGCGGTCGAGCAGCCCCCGTTCAAAGTCGATGGAGTGATTGACGATTACATCGCCCGCACTCTCGACTACATCGCCGCGTTTGATCCCGGCCGCGGCCGCGACGCTCCCGGTATCGACTTGTTCCACGGTGAGACTGCGGCGCACAGGACCATCTTCGGTGACGCGGTCGAACTTGTCGGCGAAGGTCAAACCGACGCGCTGACCGGCCCGTTTGCGACCGCTCAGCATGTCCCCGGCTTTGGCGATCATGGTGTCTACGGGAATCGCGAAAGCGATGTTCTGGGCGCCGGCTCGGATGGCCACGTTCACGCCGACGACTTCGCCGAGCTTGTTGAACAGCGGCCCGCCGCTGTTGCCCGGGTTAATCGGCGTCTGCGTCTGAATCAGCGATTTATACGAGATCTCTTTGTTCAACGTCACGTCGCGTTTGAGAGCCGAGACGGTGCCGACGGTCACGGTGTGCTCGTACCCGAAGGCGTTGCCGATGGCGATGACCTTCTCGGCGAGCATCAAATCTTGGGCCGTGCCGAGCGGCACCATCACCAATGGTTTGGGCGGATCGATCTTCACGATGGCGAGGTCGTTCTCTTTGTCGGTGGCGATGACGCGCGCCACGCAGTTGGTGCCGTCGCACAAGCGGACGCGCAAGCTTTGCACATCGTCGATGACGTGGAAGTTGGTCACGATGTAGCCGCGCGGGTCGAGCACGATGCCGGTGCCCATGCCGTTGACGCGCTGCGGCTGCAACTGCCCGGCGCGAAAGGGGTCGTCGGTCGGCTGGCTGACGGTGCGTTCGGAGTGGATATTGACGACGGAGTTCTTGACGCGTTCGACGAGGTTGACGGTATCGTCCCGGCGGGAAGAGGAGCCGGGGTCAGCCGCGTAGGCCGTCCCGAAAACCATGGAAGTGAAGAGAGCGCCGCGGAGGAAACGGGACAGCGAACCCATGGAAAACCCCGCATCCTGGTGGGGCGGCGAACCGCCAACGGCACAGCGTCCTGCCGACGGAGAGTTGATTCGACCGCCCGGCAAATCCGGCTGACGCGGGAGTTCGCACGCGGAGCGGAGTCGGGCGTTCGGATGCCGGGTGGTGCCGAAGGGGGGATGAGCGAGAACCGTGCGGCTTGGGACGATTTCAAAAAGCGTGCGAGTTGGCGCGGTTGTGCGGGCGGTTGTCCGCCCGGTTGTGCCGGATAGGTTGACTGGGCGAGACGCCAACGACCGAGGCCGGCGATGACCAAATCCCCGCGGATGCTGCAAATCGAAGCGATGCTGCTCGACGAGCCGGACGACGAGTTCCTGCGCTACGGTTTGGCGATGGAGCACACCAGCGCCGGCGACGACGCCTCGGCCGCGAAGGTGCTGCAGGAGTTGATCGCGCTGAATCCGGTGAAGCCCTACATCCCGGCATTCCTGATGGCCGCGCAAGCATTGTTGCGAACCGGCGACGACTTAACTGCGGCGACCGTGTTGAAAGCGGGCATCGACGCCAGTACCCGCGCGGGTACGGCGGATGCGCTGCACTCGCGCGGTGAAATGCAAGGCCTCCTCAGCACCATCGAGTAACGGGGTTTCGTATGTTGCGTCTCGTCATCTGCGTGTCGCTGTTCGCCGTTCCCGCATTCTCCGCCGAGATCGACAAGGCCAAGCTCGCCGGCATCGACGACGCGGTGAAGTCGGCCATCGACAAAGCCGAGGTGCCCGGCGCCGTGGTCGTCGTGGTCCACGGCGATGCGGTCGTGTTCCGAAAGGCGTACGGAGCGCGCGCCGAGAAACCGACCGAAGAAGCGATGACAGTGGACACGATCTTCGATCTCGCGTCTTTGACCAAACCGGTCGCCACGGCGACGGCGATTGCCAAGCTCGTCGAGGCGGGCAAACTCAAGGTCACCGACGAGGTGAGCAAGCACTGGCCCGAATTCGGCGCGAACGGCAAAGCCGATGTGACCATCGAGCAGTGCCTGCTGCATTCATCAGGGTTGATCGCGGACAACGCGATCGCCGATTACAAGGATGGCCGCGCGGCCGCACTGAAAGCGATCGCGGGGTTGAAACTCCAAACGCCCGCGGGAACTCAGTTCAAGTACAGCGATGTCGGCTTCATCGCCCTCGGGGAGATTGTTGAGCGGGTCGCCAAGATGCCACTCGACGAGTTCGCGTCGAAGGAGATCTTCGCGCCGCTCGGAATGACCGACACGAAGTACAAACCGACCGAGAACCAGAAGCCCAGAATCGCACCGACGGGGTTGCGGAACAAACAAAGTATCCGCGGGGAAGTGCACGACCCGCGCGCTCATGCGATGGGCGGCGTCGGCGGGCACGCCGGGCTTTTCGGCACCGCGGACGACTTGGCGATCTTCGCCCGCATGCTACTGAACGGGGGCAAAGCGGACGGCAAGGCGATCCTCAAACCGGAGACGGTGCGATTGCTCACCGAAAAAGTCGAAGTGACAAAAGGCGTGTTCCGCTCGCGCGGTTGGGATGTGGACACCGCATTCTCCTCGCCGCGCGGCAGCGGCTTCAAACCGGGCGAAGGATTCGGTCACACGGGCTTCACCGGCACCTCGATTTGGATCGACCCGCCGAGCCGGACCGCGATCATCATCCTGACGAACCGCGTCCATCCGGACGACAAAGGCAATGCTACACCTTTGCGGAAAGCGATCGGGACCATCGTCGCCGGGGCGTTGGCGAATTGACTACCCCTTCAGGCCGAATAGCTTCTGCATCGCTTCCACCAACTTGCGGGCTTCGCCTTCTTTGCTCGCTTCCTGCAATGCGGCGATGGGGGCGTGCAGCAGCTTGTTCTGGAAGAGCCGGAAGGCCCGTTCGATGGACTCGCGATCGCCAGCTGTCAACTTCCCGTTGAGCTTACCCAGCAGCGGGGCGAGCACTTCGGCGCGGACGCGGTCGACCTCCGTGCGCAATTGCTGAATGGCCGGGCCACTCTTGCGGCGGTTCCAATCGTCCGCGAACTTCTTGACCTCCGCATTCACAATCGCCTCGGCGGGGGCGAGCGCTTTGCGACGTTCCCCGAGGGTTTGTTCCCGGACGCGGGACAAGTCGTCGATGTTGAACACGCAAACGCGGTCGCCATCGTGGATGTCCGGATCGAAGTCGCGCGGCACGGCGATGTCGAGTACGACCAGCGTGCGCGTCCCGCGGTGCGGTAGCACCTTCTCGTCGAAGCGCTTCTTCGGCATGATCGGTTCGCCCGCGCCGGTCGTACTCAGCGCGATGTCGGCCTTGGCGAGCGCGTCGTCGAGTTGGCTCCACGGGATCGGCTGACCCCCGCACAGCGCCGCGACTTCGGCGGCCTTTTCCGGGCTGCGGTTCGTCACGAGGATCTTGCCCGGCAGCAGCGCTTCCAAGTGCTTGAGTGTCAAGCGGGCCATCTTGCCGGCGCCGATCACGAGGATGGTTTTGTCGCGGAAGTGATCGAATACTTGACGGACGTAATCGACGGCGACGCTCGACACGGAGACGTGCCCCGCGGAGATGCCGGTCTCGGTGCGGACGCGCTTCGCCACCCGCATGCTATGCGGCAATAGGGCATTGAGCAGCGGTCCGGTGGCCCCGAGTTTCTGAGCGAATTCAAATGCGTGCTTCATTTGACCGGCGATCTGTCCCTCGCCGACGATCAAACTGTCCAAGCTCGCCGCGACGCGGGAGAGGTGTCGCACGGCCGCATCATCGGCGTGCTCGTAGAGCAGCGGGCCGACCAAAGATGCGGGGAGAGAATGGATTTCCCCCAAGAATTCGGCCGCGAGTCCGGCATCGAACGGCTGTTCCCCCGGCTGACGGGCGACGTAGAGTTCGACCCGGTTGCACGTGGAAAGCAGCACGACTTCGCATCCGAAGCGGGCCGACAAATCGACGACGGCGCGCTCCTGCTTGGCCGGGTCGAAGGCGAGCTTTTCGCGCAGGTCGACGGCGGCCGTGCGGAAGTTGCAGCCGATGGCTCGCAGGTTCACGCCGCGTCCCCCCGCACGAACGGGTGGCCCGCGATCAGCACCAACAGCATTAGCGCGAAAGTCAGGATCGTCAGCAGCGCGAGTCGCCGACCCGGCAGCGTCGCTGCGTAGCGCAAGTAAGTGAGGGCGAGGAACACGACCCACAGCCCGACGGTACCGAGGAACTTCACCGACAGCCAGTTGTCGGCGAAGCCGTGGTAGTGCCGCAGCAGGACCGCCCCGAGCAACAGGCCGACGGTGAGCAGCGGGAAGGCGAGGTTCACCGCCCGGCGGTTCATCGCTTCGAGCCGGTCGAGACTGAGCATCTTCATCTTGCCCAACGGCAGCAGTTTCTTCCTTAAGCGGCGGGCTTGGATCAAGTACATGGTGCTCGCCACCGCGCCCACGCTGACACCGACGGCGGCGAGGAGCAGGAACAGGCCGTGGATCGCCCCCCAAATGCGGCCCGAGTTCAGGTCGAGTTCTTGCGACTGTTCCGTGGAGACAGCGACGAAGGCGATGGCCAACAACCCGAGGATCACCGGGAGTACAAACACGGCCCACGCTTGACGGGCGTGGTGCAGCGAACCGTACAAGTAGAAGATGGCGAGCACCCACGCGACGGCGAGTAGCGCTCCGTATGCTGTGGCCGGAGTCGGCTGGCGGATCGATAGGAACAGCGTGTGTGCGAGCAACCCGGCGGAGCCGAGGATCAACCCCGCGATGCGCAGCGTCGGCCTCGGCCAGCGCAAGCGACCCAACTCCAGCGCGAATGCGAGGAGGTAGCTCAGGCCGAAGCAGGCCAGCGTGACATTCTGGAGCGGGACGGGCATGGAGGTCGGGCGGACCGTGGTAGCAGGTGCGCTATTGTAGGCCAATTACGAGCGAGCGTAGGGAGCGAGCAGTTTCAAATCTGGCACAGCGCGGAAGTGTTTCTCGTTGAAAGTGCAGAGTTCGGCGTCCAAGCTGGAGATCAAGCCTGCAATCAGGGAATCGAGAAGACCAAGGTTATGAGAAAGGTAAAACTTCGAATAGAAACCCAACGCGACTTCGCAATCTTCGGGTTTCGGCCAAACGACGGTGAAAGGCTCGACTAATTTTTGCACCGCGCGGAGATCGTCGGAGTTTCGGCAACCTTGGACCAGTTCCATTGCGGCGAAACCCGGAACCATTGGAATTTCAGTCAAACCCGCGAACCATTCAACTGCCGGTGGGAACCGTCGCAAGAAGTCAATCAAGATGTCGGTGTCGAGGAGTAACATCGCTTATCCGCCACGCTTTTGGGCCAGCTCCCGCAATCGGCGAGCTTCGACTTGACTGTCCTCAATATCGGGACGAGAGCCGAGAACCCCCATCGCTTCCCAGTACGCCACGACACTAGCACCATCTTTGAAGGTTCGCGTTGGCGCCTTCGGAGGTGAAAGGAGTCGGAGGGCGTATTCTTGGATCGTAATTCCGCTTTTGGTCGCTCCGAGCTGCAACCATGTCGCGACTTCGTCCGACAATTCTAGCGACATCGGCATGGCTTTTCTCCAATTCCGAATCGTTGCTTGCCATTCTACAGACGTCCACACCCGTCTTGCAAGTCCTGCATTCAACCATTTGTAAGCTTGGTGTTCGCATACTGTGCTCTTGGCTCCACAGATGTTCCCTACCCCGCGTGCCCCGCCAGCCAGTCGCGCAGGTCGAGGGTCATCGTCCCGTTGTTATCCATCCTCGGCACTTTGTTCTGGCCCCCTTCTTTCCCGCGCGATTCCATCCAGCGCGCGAATGCCCCTTCGCGGACCGGTCGCACTTCGGGTTGCAGCATTGTTAAGTCGCCGGCGCGGTGGGCGTCGTAGTCCTCGTTCAAGCGCCGCAACTCGTCGTCGAGGACCCGCGTGAACTTCGAGAGGTCGCGCGGCGGTGACCCCCGGAACTCGATCATATACAGGTGGTGGCCCGGCTTCTTCGGGTCGGTCGGGAAGATCGGGCCGACGTGGTGGTCGGCCGTCAGCACCCCGCACGCCTCCGCCGCTTTCGCGATCCCCTTTTCGATCTCCTCTTCGATCAAGTGCTCGCCGAAGGCGCTGAGAAAGTTCTTCGTCCGCCCGCTGAATCGGATGAGCGGCGGATTCACGCTCTCGAACGTGATCGTGTCGCCGATGAGGTAGCTCCACAGTCCGGCGCAGGTCGTCACCGCGATGGCGTAGACGACGCCGGTTTGCACCGTGCGCAGCGTGTGCCGGGTCGGTTTGTCCGACTTCGATTTCCCGTCGCGCAGATCTTCGACAGGTATGAACTCGAAGAAGATACCGTGATCGGGTACCAATCGCAAGAGACCCGAGCGCGGATCTTCGGTGGCGATGAAACCCTCGGAGCAGGGGTAGACTTCGCAGAACTGCACGTCGTCCGAGCCGATCTCGGCGCGAAAAGTATTGCGGTACGAATCGAACTTCGTCCCGCCATGGATTACGAGTTTCAACCGGGGCCAAATCTCGGCGATGGTCTTCTTCCCCGATTCCTTTTTGATGCGATCAAAGAGCACGAGCATCCACGATGGCACCCCGCTAAGCGCGGTGATCGGCTCGCGGATCGATTGCTCCGCGAGCTTCTGCAACTTCACCGGCCAGTCGGGGATCAGGCTGATGTCGAGCGGTGGGAACGTGAACGGCCGGCTCGCGGCGATCACTTCCTTCGCGGCGATGCCGCTGAGGTCCCCGGCGAAGCTGCCGTCGGCCTGCGGGCGCATGTCGGTGCAACCGCCGAGGAAGAAGAACTTGCCGGTGAACGTGTCGTGCTTCGGGAAAGCGGCGCGGAAGAAGGCCATCGTGGTGAACGCGGCCTTCTGATTCGACTTGAGCATCTCGCGCGAAATCGGGATGTACTTCGTCGTTCCGCTCGTGGTCCCGCTGGAGAGCGCGTAGTACGGGATCTTCCCCGGCCAGGTGATGTCGTCGAGCTTCGGGTAAGCGTCCTTCCAGTACTCGTTCCAGAAGTCGTCGTAGTCGCGCAGCGGCACGCGGGCTTGATAGTCGGCGACGTTCTGGAGGAATGAGAAATCGTGGTCGCGCCCGAATCGCGTTTTCTCGGCTTTTAGAAGCAACTCGCGAAGTGTCTGTTCCTGCATCGCGGCGGGGTCGGTGCGGTCGAGGTGGCGGACGCGAATTTTGGCGGCGCGGACCATGGCGGTATCGGCGATTCGGCGCACGAGCCGGGAACCGGTGAGGGGAGTCAACCAAGCGGTGCCGGCCATGGAGGGAACCTCGGGCTCCGTCGGCCCGAGGTTTGGAGAGCAGTGAGGGCAGACGGAATTGTCTTACGGAGTCGATCCGGTGTCAGGATACTTCGAGTGTTTCGCGCACATTCATCTCGGCGAGTTGCCAATTGACGGCGGCCAGCAGTTCGTGATCTTCCAAATCCCAAATCGCACCCGGTTCGGTCCCCCGGGCGACCACGGCCATGTTGGCGATGAGCTGCCCCAATCGCATCGCGGGCATCGCCTCTTTCAGTTCGGCGATTCGGGCGAACAGCTCTTGCTCGTTCATGGGAGTTTCTCCAAGACCGTCGGCAAATGGGCGGAATGGCTGGCGCAAGGTTCCGATCACTTCGACAGGAACTCGGGTGCCCGGCGATAACTTGGCCATCCGAGTCGCCCGTGTGACACCATCGGAAATCATCAATTCGCCGTCCGAGCCGCGATACACAAATACATCGGGCATCGCCGTTGACGATCGCCCGTACTTCGCGGTTTGTCGTTGGAGTTTCGGGGGATCCGCTCCATCGATCCGGCTGGGTGGAAGTCTTAATGCGCAGGGATCGACGCTCAGGAATTCGCGGGCCATAGGTCGGATTGTACCGCGATCGAGTCGGACAATCAATCGGCGGAAATGCGAAAGCCGCACGGAAATCCCCGTGCGGCTTTCTCGATTGGTACGGTCACTCAATCGGCGACGTTGACTTCGCCGGCGTTGCGGGTGATCGCGGCGGCGAGCAAGGCGATATTCGTGCTCGCCTTCAAGAATCGCACCGAGCCATCCACGTTGAGCGTGTTGGCCCCACCCGTATGGAAAGCGTAGATGTGGCCGGTGCCGTCGGTGTTGTAGTACGGGTGCGGGTACGTCCCGAGGACTTCGCCGTTGGTCACGTTGATCGCGTTCGCCCCGGGGAAACTCGTGCCGTCTGCGGACGACCCGCGGAGCAGGAACAACTCCGTCGCGGGGCGGCACCAGCCGCCCCCGTTCACGCGATTGGTCCCGCTGGCGACCGCCACTTTCTTGCCGAGCCGGTAGATGTCCGGGCGTCCGGCCGATTCGGTCAGGTGAATCGTGTTCGACAAACCGTCGGTGAAACTCCCGAAGTTGAGCTTCTCCGTTTTGGAGATGGCCCCGTTCGTGTTCCCCGCGGATGCGGCGGGCACCAAGCCGAGGGTGACGAGTTCCGAGGAGACGCCGTAGAAGCCCGAGTAGTCGCCGTTGGCCACGATCGGCGTCCATGGCGTCGCGGTGTCCGGTGCGCCGTCGACGACCGAGCCGTTCGGGGCCGAAGGGCACTCGAAGCCTTTCAGCTTGGTTCCGAACGCCGTCGGTTGGAGGTGCCAGTTTTGATTCTGGTTCACTGTCCGGTAGAGGTTGTCCTGCTCGAAGTAGGGCAGCAAGTAGGTTGCCCAACGCACCCGCACCGTGCTGACCGCGTCGGGACGGATGTTGCTCGGCAGGCTGTTGTTGGCGTCGTGGTAGTTGTGCATTGCCAGCCCGAGCTGCTTGAGGTTGTTCGAGCAACTCATGCGGGCGGCCGCTTCGCGCACCTTCTGCACGGCCGGAAGTAACAGGCCGATGAGGATCGCGATGATCGCGATCACCACCAGCAGTTCGATCAGGGTGAATCCTTTGCGTGTCGTCGCCATGGTCTTATCTCCAGAAAGATTTCGAGCGATTCAGCGTTTGAGTTCGATGAGTTTGAGTTCCGTCGGCCCGGTGCCGACGGTCGCGATCAAGTCGGAAGTCTCCGGCTTCGAATACTTCGCATTGAGCCGGTTGGACGGTGGCGCATCGCCCCGGCCCGCGAGGAGCAACTCGACCGTTACGCGATACTCCCCGGCCGGTGCGCCATCGTCGGTGTCATAGGTCGTGAGCTTGTACGAGCCATCGGCCCCGACCTTGCCGCGCGGTTTGGTCGCACTCACCGAATTCCCAAGAGGATGGAACACAACCAAGGCATGTTCTGCCGGCTTACCGTCGGGTAGCAGCACTTTCCCAGACGCGGCAACCGTCGGCACCCGATCGTCGGACTTGGAACAAGAAGTCAGCCCCAAGCCGACAACCGCCAGAAGCAAAAGCAAAAAATGTTTCATGACGAACCTCCATTAACTTCACTAACTATATCGACGTGAGCAAGTATAGCAAGCAGTATTTATCTCTAAGATCATCGGATTAGTAGATTGTGTGGCGTTCTAAGCGCGGCAATTTGACGCAAATCATTGCCTTGTATGGCCTATACCTTAATTCGGACGTGCTTTAGCGGAGGGGGGAGGTGCATACTGAAACCGTTTTCATGGATCAGCCCGCTGTGGGGACATCGCCCAAAGCGTTGAGTGCCGCCCTCGTTTTTCCTTCCAAGACGAACGCTGGCAGAATCCCCGCCAGTCCGGTGATGCAGAGAATCGCTACGGCCACGGGGTTCGACAGCCCTTTCGTCGCCAGCAATACCACCGCCAGCAGTGGGATAGCCGCGGCGACCGTGCGGTATCGGCCCAACTCGCGATCAACTCGGGCCAGCGCCGGCAACTCCGCCAATCCCGGCAGACCTCCGTTCAACAGCGCCGGATATAGGACGCGGACCGCCAAGAACGTCACGAGGAAGTAGGAGTACGCCGCGGCGATCAACCCGCAGATCACCGAGCCCATGATGAAGTGGATGTACGTTTCGGTACCACCGGGGGCCGGGCCGGCCACGATGTACAAGGAGATGGGCCAGACCGCCCCGGCCACGAGCCAGCACGCGACGCACACGCCGGCGCCGGTCGAGCCGAGCCGCAGGCAACGACGGCGTAACTCCGCCAACTCGTCCGGCGGCGGTGGATCGCCGTTGCGCACGCGCTTCAACCCGAGCGTCACCGTCCGCACGACGAGGATGAACACGAGTATTCCGACCGGGAAGAGGACGCTGTTGACGACGAGGATGATCGAATCGAACACCGGTTTCGAGTCGTGCCAGTGGTCGATGATCTCCGCCTGGTTGTAGGCGATGTTGAAAAGCGAGCCCAAGATGTTCGGGGCCAGTCCCATGGCGAGAATCGTGGCGAGCGGATATCGTTCGACGAACGCGCGCCAGCCGCCGGGTGCGGGCCGCACGAGCGCCCGCGTCGCCGGTCGGAGGCAGAGTTCCAACTCGATGGCGAGTTCTCCCGCGGTCGCCGGGCGCGCATCGGGGTCGCCCGCCAAACAATTCGCCAAGCACTCTTTTAAACCGACGACATCCCCGTCGTCGAACTGCGCAGAAATCTCCGGCGACGGGCCGATCCGCCGCTGTTCGGCCATGAATTGCAGCGTTTCGGGCCAGTTTCGCAAGAGGACCTCGGGGCCGAAGGGCCGCGAGCCGGTGCGCAATTCCCAAAGCGTGACGGCGAGGCTGAAGAGGTCGGAGCGCCCGTTCAAGCTCTCGGGGTGGCGCGGGTGCTCGGGGTTGAATGCGTCCATGTGCTCGGGGGACATATACGCGAAACTGCCTCCGAACGAGCTGG
>JAYTBD010000197.1:0-5191 GCA_043737155.1 Fimbriiglobus sp.
GGCACGACGCCGTCCTGGGTACAGTAGCTCGGATAGCCGAGTCGGCCGATGGTGCCGAAGGCTTGCTTGCGAGCTTTCCAAAGGGCCATGCGTTCGGTATCCGTGTTCGCTTTGCGCACCTCGCGCGCCTTGTTGCGTTTGGCGATGGCTTCGATGGCGTCGGCTTCGTCTTGAATCCCCGCGGCATGGCCGTCGACTTCCATAATGAGCACGGCATCGGCATCGAGCGGGAAGCCGAATTGAAACGCGGCCTCGATGGCCCCGAGGATCGTCTTGTCGAGCATTTCGAGCGCGGCCGGGACGATTCCCGCGCCGATGATGTCGCTGATGCAGTTGGTGCAATCATCGATGCTATCGAAGACACCGAGCAGCGTCCGGTACGCTTCGGGATTCCGCGTGACACGCACCCACGCCTTGGTGACGATTCCGAAAGTGCCTTCACTGCCGACGATGGTGCCGGTGAGATCGTAACCTGGCGCATCTTCCGTCGGCCCGCCGACGACGACGAGTTCGCCGTTGGGCAGTACCAGTTCAAGCCCGAGGATGTGGTTGACCGTGACGCCGTATTTCAGCGTGTGGGGGCCGCCGCTATTCGTGGCGACGTTGCCGCCGATGGTGCACGCCCCCTGGCTGCTCGGATCGGGGGCGTAGTGGTAGCCGAGCGGCTTGAGTTGGTTCGTGAGCCAGACGTTGACAACCCCCGCTTCGACGAGGGCGTAGCGGTCGCGGACGTTCACTTCGAGGATCTTCTTCATCCGGCTCAGGCCGATCATGACGCCGCCGCCGACGGGGACGCAACCCCCCGCGAGGCTCGTTCCCGCTCCGCGGGCCACAAAGGGGACATCGAGTTCGTTGCACGCCCTCACGATGGCGACGACCTGCTCGCTCGAAGTCGGAAACACGACGACGTCCGGCTTATTCTTGTCGATGGTGAAGCCGTCGCACTCGTACACGGCGAGGTCGGCCCGGCTCGTGAGGAAGTTGCCAACGCCAACGATGGCCTTCATGCGCTCGAGCAGCGCCGGCACCTTGCCCGCCTCGTAGCGCGGCAGGTCGTTGGCGTGATTGAAGGAGACGGTCGCGGGGGAGAGAGTGGAGGTCATTGGTGGGTCGCGGAGTTATTGGAAGAGCGATGCGACGGGGACGCTAAAACCGGGGAGAATGTCTGGTATTGTCAGGATGTCGACTTGATTGAAGGATTGCTGCGGTTGATCTCTCCGGTACAAGATGATCGTTTGCTTGGGTGTGTCGACGACCAAAACCACGTTGACACCGAGGGTCAGGTAGTCATCGACTTTCAACAATACTTCGGGCCAAGTGTCGGATGGAGACTTTACTTCACCTACGAGTTCGGGCACAACCTTCATGGTTCCCTCTGGTACTTCTGCATTCAATCCGAGCCTGGTGTAACTCAAGAAGATCAAATCCGCACCGCGTGTCCGGTCGGGGTTTCTGCGGATCCGGATCAGGGTGTCGTTGTTACATACCCGCCCTAGCTTGTGTTGTTTGACGAACGCCGTGATCTCGAAAGCGAGATTGTTACCGACGAATCCGTGGGGGAAGCCGGGCATGGGATACCTCACGACGATGCCATCGACGAGATCGACGCGACTCTCCGAACCGTGCCGGTCCAAAAACTCCTCTTCGGTCATCAAACCGTTCGGCGGAAACGTCGTCGTAGACGCAGGGGCGTGTTGCACTGCAATGCTCATTCGTTACCTCCTCGGAGTTACCTCCATCATACCAGACCCGCGCAGCGAAACACCCCGGCGCGGGCCGGGGTGGTTTCGTTCGCTCGGGATCCATTCACTTCGCGGCGGCGGCCTTCTTCGCATCGGCCACCGTCTTCAAATGGGCCGCTTCCATCTTCAGCGCCTCTTCGCGCATCTCTTTGGGCCAGTAGGCCAGCGGCCCGCCGAGCCGCGCTTCGAACTTCGCCCGGCGCTTTTCCCGCTTCTTCATGCGGACGCCCGCTGGATTGCCCATCTTCAAACTCCAAGGTCGCTACGGAATTTCGCAAAGCATCAGCATAGCGAGGAACGGCAGGTTTTCGACCTCAACCCGCCTTTTCTCGCGCAAGTTCGATACCTGGCTTCGCTCCCCCGGCAGGAATACCCGAGAAGCTGCAGCTTACCCGAAGGGCTCGCCGATATTACCGGCAGGCCCGGCATGGATGCCCCAAAGAGAGGTGCGACATGGTTCGTCGCTCGACCCGTTTCCCGGTCCGCCCGGCCCCGTTCCCAATCCGTATGCGTATGCGGCTCGAACAACTCGAGTCCCGCGATGTGCCGAGCTCGGCGTCTGCCGATGCCCTGCTCCGCGGGATGATGAACGCCATGGCCCACAGCGGCGACGTTCAATCCGCGCCCGTGTTGGCCACCCCGCCTTCCCCGGTAGCCCGACCGCTCTTGCAGGAGCCGCGCGGTCGCTACGCAATCGGGACCTCCGGCGGTGGGCCGGCCCAAGTCAACGTCTACGACGCCCGGACCAACGCCCTGCTCGGGATCATCAATCCGTTCGGCGGTCGCTCGACACTCGGCGTTTCGGTCGCCACCGGCGATGTCACGGGCGACGGAATCGAAGACGTGGTCGTCGCCAATGGCCCCGGCGGTCGGCCCGCGGTGGAAGTATTCGACGGCCGGACGCTGCGCAAGCTCGCTTCGTTCGACGCGTACTCCCCGACGTTCAACGGGGGCGTCAGCGTCGCCGTGGCCGATGTCAATGGCGACGGTCGGGCCGATATCATCACCGGGGCGGGCGCCGGCAGCGCGGCCCACGTGAAGGTATTCAGCGGCACGACACTCGCTCCGATCCGCAGCTACTTGGCCTTCGAGGCGGGCTACCGCGGCGGCATCAACGTCGCCGCCGGGGATGTCAACGGTGACGGAAAAGCGGATGTCATCGTCGGCACCGGGGCGGGCAGCCCGCCGCACGTGAAGGTTTTCAGCGGGGCCGACGACTCGCGACTGCACAGCTTCTACGCGTTGAACCCGGCCTACACCGGCGGCATCAGCGTCGCGGCGGGGGATGTGAACGGCGATGGCAAGGCCGACATCGTCGTCGGGGCGAGCCGGGAAGCGACGCCGAAAGTCCGCGTGTTCTCCGGCGATAATTTGATCGCCGACTACACCGCCTTCACCGGTGTTTATCAAGGCGCTCGCGTGGCGACCCAAGACATCGACGGGGACGGCAAACGCGAAGTGATCGTGGTCACCGGCCCCAGCAGCCCACCGCGGATGCGGATTTTGAATGGTCTGACGGGCGCGGTCCGCCGCGAGAACTCGGCGATGCCGGGGATCTACCGGGATGGGTTGTCGGTCGGGTGACTGAAATGCAGAACCGAGAATGCAGAGTGCAGAATCGAAGATCCTTCTTCGTCGATTCTGCACTCTGCATTTTGCGTTCTGAATCGATAGACTTCCACCTATCGCACTCGCCCCACCGCCCGAGGTTCACATCGTGAGTACCGGCCGCTATCTTTTCACCAGCGAATCGGTTTCCATGGGCCACCCGGATAAGGTGGCCGACCAAATCAGCGATGCGATTCTGGACTTCTGCCTCGCCCACGACCCGATGAGCCGCGTCGCCTGCGAAACGCTCGTGACGACTGACCATTGCACCGTTGCCGGGGAAATCACGACCAACGCCCCGCTGACCCGCCAAGCCGTGGACAAGCTCGTCCGCGATGCCATTACCGAAATCGGCTACACCGATCCGGACATCGGTTTCGCGGCGTCGACCGTGCAGATCAACAACGTCATTCACGCCCAATCGCTGCACATCAGCCAAGGCGTCGATACCGGCGGCGCCGGTGACCAAGGCATGATGTTCGGCTTCGCCTGCGATGAAACCAAGAGCCTGATGCCGTTGCCGGTGCACCTCTCGCATCGTTTGGTCGAGCAGCACGCCGAGCTGCGCCGCAGCGGTAAGCTCGCCTGGCTGCGCCCCGACGCCAAGAGCCAAGTCACGGTCGAGTACCACCCCGACGGCACCCCGCACCGCATTCACACGGTCGTACTCAGCACGCAGCACGACGAATCGGTGATGATCTGCAAGGGCGGCAAAGATGGGAAAGACTATTTCACCGACGACGCCCGGCAGATCGTCATCGACCGACTGATTATGCCCGTGTTGAAGAAGGAACGGGCCGACTTGATCCTCGGCAAGATGGTGATGATTCGCCCCGGCGAAGGGGACACGCCTCTCGCCGACGGCGATATCGCCTGCCATATCAACCCGACCGGCTGCTTCCTCGAAGGCGGCCCGCACGGCGACTGCGGACTCACCGGCCGCAAGATCATCGTCGATACCTACGGCGGCCGCGGTCGCCACGGCGGCGGAGCCTTCAGCGGTAAGGACCCGACGAAAGTAGATCGCAGCGCGGCCTACTTGTGCCGATACATCGCCAAGAACATCGTCGCCGCGAAATTGGCCAAGCGCTGCGAAGTGCAACTGAGCTACGCCATTGGCTACCCCGATCCGCTCAACGTCTGGGTGAATACGGAAGGGACGGTCGCCCCCGGCGTGAGCGAAGAAAAGCTCATCGAACTCATCCGCTCGAATTTCCTGCTCACGCCGAAGGGGATCATCGAAGGGCTCAACCTCCGCCGACCGATCTACCGCGAGACGGCCCGTCACGGCCACTTCGGCCGCGAGAATGCCGACTTCACATGGGAGAAGACGGACAAGGCCGAAGCGCTGAGGAAAGCGGCAGGGATTTGAGAGAAGTATCGTCTTTTGTAGGACAGGCCTCCAGGCCTGTCCGCATCGCAAGTTTCTTTCGTGTGAACGAAATGCAAAGTCTCATTCGCCATCGCAATTTGCCGCATTGGGATGTTCCCGGTGCAACCTATTTCATCACATCCTGTCTCGACGGAAGCATTCCTGCACTGGGCTTACTCGACATCGCAAACTACGCTCGGGAGTTGGAAACCCGTTCGCAACCCATTGGCCTCTCGGGTGCAGAATGGCAAGATCGAAGATTAAAACTGATCTTTGGCCGCACTGATCACTGGCTCGACTCAGCTCGCGCCGCCCGCCATTTCGAGCGTGCTGATCTCGCCCGTGTGGCCGTCGATTCGATGTTTCATTTCGCCGGTGAACGCTACGATCTGTTGGCATTCGCGGTGATACCCAGTCATATTCACTGGGTGTTCCGTCCGTTGGAGTCGTGGGTCGAGTCGCTCGGATC
>JAYTBD010000198.1:0-2048 GCA_043737155.1 Fimbriiglobus sp.
TCGGCGATGGTCGCGGGGTGGAGCTCTTCGCACAGGGCCGTGAGACCCGCGGTGTCACCGTGGTCGAGCATGTCCTTGATTTCCGGGCCGAAGAGCGGATGAGCCATGCGCGAAGTCCGTCGGAACTGAAAGTCATCCACCCGCGGTTACATTATCGATCAGCCGCGTCGTGCCCAGAACGATCGCGACCGCCACAAGCGCCGGTCGGCGTAAAAGGTTGATGGCTTCGAGCGATTCGGCATCGACGATCTCGGCGTAGTCGACCTTGGCACCGGGGATCGTCAGCAAGTCGGCGAGCAACCCGGATTGCAACCGGGCCACGTCGATTTCCCCCGCCGCGACGCGATGGAGGACGGTTTGTAAAGCTTGGTGAATTCGTGGGGCCAGTGCGCGGTCGGCGACGTTCAAATAGCGGTTGCGCGAACTCAGGGCGAGGCCATCCGCTCCGCGGACGGTCGGCTCGATCCGCAGTTCCACGGGGACATCGAGGTCGCGCACCATTCGTTTCAGCACCGCGCACTGTTGCGCATCCTTGGCCCCGAAGACGGCGGTAAGCGGTTGGACGATGTTCAAGAGTTTCAGCACGACCGTGCAGACCCCGCGGAAGTGCCCCGGCCGGCGCGGGCCGCAGAGCATGCGATCCAGCGCGGGGACTTCCACCTGCGAGGCGAAACCGGCCGGGTAGAGTTCGGCAACCGTCGGTGCGAAGATCCAATCGGCACCGGACGCGGTGGCGAGGGCTCGATCCGCGTCGAGCGTCCGGGGGTATTTGCCGAAGTCTTCGTGCGGCCCGAATTGAGTCGGATTCACGAAGATGCTGACGACGACGAAGCCCGCCCGACGCTTGGCGGCACGGATCAGTTCCGCGTGCCCGGCGTGCAGCGCCCCCATCGTCGGCACCAGCGCCACCGACTTTCCAGCAGTTTTCGCCGCGGTGACCGCAGCCCGCACTTCGGCAATGGCGTCCATCCTCACTCCCCCGCGTGACGCTCGAGCAGTTTCATGGAACCTTCTTATTGGGCGCGGTTGTCCTAACCCCGGTCGCAAGTATGATTTCGGTTAAATCCCACCCGTCGTCACTGGAGCTTTTAACATGCGTTCGTTTCGCACCGCTTTGACGTTTTCCGCCATCGTGAGCTTCGCGTTGGCTTGCTCCGCCGGGTGCGGCGGCTGCAACAAATCTGCGGACGGCGGTGGTTCGGGTGGCCGAATCAAAGCCGGGGGTGCCACATTCATCAATCCGATTATGCAGAAGTGGGCGGAAGAGTACAACTCTACCGCCAAAGTGGAAATCGATTACGCCCCGGAAGGGTCGGGCTACGGGATTAAGCAAATGACCGACAAAAATATCGCCTTCGGCTGCTCCGATGCCCCGATGAAGAAGACCGAACTCGAAGCCGCCACGACGGCCGGTGGCGAAGTGATCCACGTTCCGCTCGCCATCGGGGCCGTGGCGGTGGTTTTCAATTTGAACGATGTCAAAGAGTTGAAACTCACGGGCGACATCGTCGCGGGTATCTATTTGCGGAAGATTACGAAGTGGAACGATCCGGCCATCGCCGCGTTGAACCCCGGCACGACGCTGCCCGACCTCGCCATCGTGCCGGTGACCCGGTCCGACAAAAGCGGCACGACCAACATCTTTACGGAGTACCTTTCGAAGCTGAGTCCGGAGTTCAAAACGGCCGTCGGAGTCAGCACACAACCCACATGGCCCAAGGGGGGCGTCGCCCAAGCCGGGAGCGGTGGCATCGCCAGCCATGTGAAGTCGAATCCGGGTTGTATCGGCTATGTGGAATTGAATTTCGCCAAGAGCAGTTCTCTCGGGATGGCGAGTCTGAAGAATCGCAAAGGGACGTTCGTGGCACCGGAAGCCGCGGGTGTGACCGCGGCCGCCGAAGCGGCGGCCAACGACAAGCAGACCGCAGAACCGTACACCTTGCATGAGCTGACGTTCTCGCTGACGGACACCGACGGCGAGAAATCGTACCCGATCGTCGGGGTCAGCTACGCCGTGGTCTTCACGAAACCGCCGGCCGACAAGGGCG
>JAYTBD010000199.1:0-2048 GCA_043737155.1 Fimbriiglobus sp.
GCGGGTGTGAGCGTGAAGGTCCGCAAGCGCAAAGGGTCCGAGATCGACGCCGCCTGCGGCCAGTTGCGCCGGCAGGCGGAGCAGCAAGCCGCCCACCCCGAATAATCCCAACGCGAATCGCACGGCGAATGACCGGACAGACCAGCGCGATGATGGCCCTCCGCGATCCGGACATCCGGCTCATGCTCCGCGTCCGCGCCGACGATCAAACCGCGTTCGCTGAACTCGTCGAACGCTACCAGCACCGCCTCGTCGGCATCATGGGCCACCTCGTCGGCCATTCCAACGAAGCCGAGGACTTGGCGCAAGAGGTCTTTTTGCGCGTCTATCGCACCCGGCACAAATACACGCCGAAAGCGAAGTTCTCGACGTGGCTCTTCACCATCGCGAACAATTTGGCACTCAACGCGCTCCGCGACAAACGCCGCCGGGCCGTCGTGCCGTTGGAAGTGCAAGATTCCAACTTCCGGGGCTTCCGCCCCGGGGAAACGCGGGCGCCGGACAAAAGTGCCCCGCCGACGCAGCACCTCCAGCAAGAGGAACTCGCGGCCGTGGTGCGGCGGGCGCTCGACGACTTGAACGAGCGCCAGCGGGTCGCGGTGGTGTTGAATAAGTTCGAGGACATGAACTACGCCGAGATCGCCGACGTGATGGGGCTAACGACCAAAGGGGTGAAGTCGCTGCTGAGTCGGGCGCGGGCCAAACTGCGCGACGCGTTGCAGCCGTACATTTATATGGATGGATCGGCGCCGCCCGGGGATGATGCTGGAGTCGACGAATAGGAAAACGGTAATGACATCCGACCTCCCCACCGATGACCCACTGCCGGACGATCCGGATCTGATCGCCTATCTCGATGGCGAACTGGACGCCGACGAATCCAGGTCGGTGGAAACCCAACTCGCGGGGGATGCGGAGACGCGCATCAAGGCCGAGGAATACAAGAAGACGTACGGCTTGCTCGATTACCTGCCGAGGCCGGAACCGAGCCAGTCGTTCACGGCCCGCACGCTGACCCGCTTGCAGCCGGCGCTGGCGACGTCCGGCTCGTCCCCGAGTATGTCGACGTCCGTCGCCGGACCGACCCAGCGTCGAAAAGTTTGGCCCGAGTTGTTGCTCTGGAGCTTCGCGCTGCTCGTCGTCGGCGGCGCCGGGTATTTCGGGCATCTGCTCGCCGAGCCATACCTCAACCCCCCGCGGGAAACGGAGAAGTTCGATCAGGCCGATCTCCCGCTGATCCACGCTCTGCCCCTGTACTTGGGCGTAGACGATCTCGACTACCTCCGGCGTTTGCGCGAAGCCGAGCTTTTCGACGACGATCCGACACCGGTGGCGTCGGGCGCTCTCACAGACGGGGCCGGCGAGAAAATTTCGCTCGCGGAGCAGCAGAAACTAATCGCCCAGTTCCAAAGTTACGCCCCCGCCCGACGGCAGGGGTTGCGGACGCTGCACAAGCAATTGGAGGACTTGCCCGAGAAGGAGCGCGCCCCGCTCCAGCGCACCCTCGAAGCGTACGCGGTCTGGCTCGACCGCTTGGCCGATGCCCCGCGGAAGGAAATCTTGATCTCTGCGAACGGGCCGGATCGTTTCGAAGCGGTGTTGCGCGTCCGCGAACGGCTCTGGCGCGAGTCGTTACCGCCGAGCCAGCAGAAGGCGCTGAAGACTGTGGCGTCGGTCGAAGAGCGCACGCAATTCCTCCGTGAAATCCGCCAACGGGAAGAAACCTTCCGCCGCGAGTGGGAGCTGACGCACCGCCAATGGCAGCCGAACAAATCGGAGGACCAGAAGGCTTGGCCCTTCAACAACCCCGCGCTGGCGAAGGCGCTCGACGAGTACATCCGCAAGGCGTTCGGTGTCGATCCGACGCTGCCGGTCGACAAGAAAGGCGAGCCGGCGGCCCCGTGCCGGCTGACGCGCGAGGAACTGCTGGAATTGAAATACCGCCATGACGCCGCGTTGAAAGAGGGGTACTGGTTCTCGTACGGCGCGTGTTTGTTGCAACTCGCGGAGCAGCACCCGATGCTCCCCGAACCGGGCAAGGGGAAACC
>JAYTBD010000200.1:0-2048 GCA_043737155.1 Fimbriiglobus sp.
GGTCCGGCGAACGCCATCCGCCGGGCGTTCGAGGAGGCCAACGCGGGCATTTTCCAAATCGGCGTGAACAACCCCGAATTCAAGGGCCTCGGCACCACCGGCACCGCGCTCTTTCTCCGGCCCGAGGGGGCGTGGATCGGCCATGTCGGCGACAGCCGGACTTACCGCATCCGTGCGGGCAAGGTCGAGCAGCTGACCTTCGACCACTCGTGGGTCTGGGAAATCGCCCGCCGGCAGGGGATCGACCCCGATGAACTCGGCGACTTCAAACGCAACGTCATCATCCGTTCGCTCGGGCCGGAGGCCGAGGTGGAGGTGGATGTCGAAGGGCCGCATCCCGTCGAACCGGGCGATTCGTTCCTGCTCTGCAGCGACGGTTTGACGAACCACGTGAAGCCGGATGAAATCGGCGCGGTCGTCAGCGTCTTCCCCGCGGGCGAAGCGTGCGCGTTCTTGGTCGAACTCGCGAATCTCCGCGGCGGCTCGGACAACATCACCGCCCTCATCGTCCAAGTGCCCCGCGGCGACGGCAACACCTTCGGCGGCCCGACCCCGAAGCGGCCTCGGGAACTACCCGCGTTCATCCGTTGGTGGGGTCGGACGGTCCCTTGGCCCCTCTCGGGACTGGCGGTCGGTGGGGCGCTCGTCGCCCTTTCCATCTGGCTGCGCTCGGAGAGTTTGCCCGGGGCCGTGCCGGCGTTCTTGATCGCCGCGCTCATCACGCTGGCCTCGGTCGCGGGATTGGTGCTACAGTTGCGCAAGAAATCCCGCGACTCCGACGCCGCGGAAGACACGATTCAACGCGCGATCCAAGTTTACAAAGAGTACCGCTTCACCATCGACCGAATCCTGTGCGACCGAATCGGCGAACTGATCGCGCTCGCCAAATCCTCCGCCGAGGCGGGGGAGTTGACCGTCGATTGGGAAGCGTTCCGCACGACCGAGGAGATGGCGAACGCGAAAGCGGCCACGGCGGATTGGGACGGGGCGTTTCTGTCGCACTGCTTGGCCCTCCAAATCATCTCGACTCCGCTGAACAAGAGCCACCAAAAAGACGAAGCGTTCAAACCCAATTGGACCACCCCGCACCGCTCGGTTTGAAAATCATGCACATCCGCGATGCGACCGAAGCCGACCTGCCCGCGATCGTCGATATTTACAACCAGTCGATCCCCGCGGGGCTTTCGACGGCGGATACCTCGCCGATCACCGTCGCCGATCGGGTCGAGTGGTTCCACAAGTTCGATCCGAAGAGACGCCCGCTCTGGGTCGCCGAGATCGGGGGGGCCGTGGTCGCGTGGATTTCGCTGTCGTCTTTCTACCACGGACGCCCGGCGTACAACGCCACCGCCGAGGTGAGTACCTACGTCGCGACGGCTTACCAGCAACGGGGAATCGGGACGCTGCTGAAAAAGAGGATGATCGACGCCTGCGCTAATTTTGGTGTGACTACGTTGCTGAGCTATCATTTCGACCACAACGAAGCAACGCGGCGGATGAACGAGAAGCTCGGGTTCGTGCCGATGGGGCATCTGCCGGAGATCGCCGTCGTGCAAGGCGTCAAACGGGGGCTTGTGATTTCGGGTCTGCGGATTGCAGGAGCTTAGGTGTCCACTCCCGTCGAGCGGAGCCGATGGCGCAAACGGGTCGCCTCTTCCAGCGACACCAAACCACGGGATTCCATCTCGTCTACCACGGCAAGCCGCTCCGCCGTAGTCAGACACCGTTTCGTTTTCACACCCCGAGGCCACAACCTCCGCAACGACCGCCGTGCCCCGATTGCTACGAGTGAGCTTCCCGCCGCCATCGTCAACCAAGAATACCGTTCTACCAACCGCCAACCGGTTGCCTGCTCTTCAACGACCTCCCAGTTTTCCGACGGTTTATAGTCTGCCACAATCAGCGAGGCAACCAAATATGTGAGCCCCGCGATTGCCAATGCCGTCCAACCAGCCCAAGGTGCATCCGCCACGCAGGCGACAAAGAGCAATAAGACAACCGACGGCAGGACGATGAACCCGCCGCAACACCCAAGGATGTCAGCCCAT
>JAYTBD010000201.1:0-5182 GCA_043737155.1 Fimbriiglobus sp.
GGCGATTCGCCGGTAGTGCCGCAGGGCGCGAGGGCGTTGGTCCCCTGCTCGACGTGCCAATCGACGAGGGCCGCGAGCGCGGGCCAACCGATCTCGCCATCGGCGAAGGGGGTGACGATGGCAACGGTGACGCCGGCGAAGAGTTCGCCACGGGATGCGGGCATGGAGGGATCTCGGCCGGTGCTTCGCAGCGAGGACTTCGGGATCTAGATTAGCGATTCACGGGGACATCGCCATCACTTGGAAAACGCTTGGCGAGTTCGCGCTTGGCGAGAATGGTAGCGTACACCAGCAGGGTCCGTACCACTTCCATTCGGGCGTTTTTGGCCTTGGCCACTTGGCTCGGCTTTTCACCGCGCAGCAGGAGCCGGTCGAGCAGGTCGCGGTGAGGTTCCGGAAGCGCCGGCAGGATCGCCTCGATGTGCCGGCGGGGTTCTTGGTCGAGGGGGCGGGAGGAAAGGCTGTCCGCGCGGGCCGACACGACGGGCCACGTCGACTCTTCGACCGTCCTGTTGACATGTTCGGCAGGGCCGAAAACCATGACGTTGCCATACTTGCCGGGAGTCAGGTCGATGTCCGTGATCGGTGGTATTTGCGTTGTCATTATCTGTCCTCGAGGGCCTCGATCCGTTCCCGGCCGACCTGGTAGTCGATACCGTCCACCCAGAGTTGGAACTCATACGTGCCCGAAACTGGGAAGGGGATGGATTCCATGGGGAAGGCGAACTCCTCCACGGGAACCAATCCGGCGAGCGTGGCCGGTCGCTGCGTGGGGATCCCGAACTCTCGCGGTCGGCCATCGGCCGACAGTTGAACTTCCACTTCTTCATCGTATCCGACCGGCTCGACTCGCACGAGCCGGATTCGCAAATGGTATTCGCCCGGGTCGCCCGACAGCTGGATGTATGCGAAAGCTCGGTCGAGTAGATACGGGAATCCTTCCGGTGCGTCCGGCACCACACGCGTGAAGATTCCACCGAGGCTGAATCCCCGCTCGGTATGCCGGCCGTCGTACCAAATGGATCGACAGACCAACAGATGCGGACAGTAAAGGTTGGTTTCGTCCATAGGTAGGCCTCACGGCGGGGCGACCCCGTGCAACTTATCGACCCTCGTCAATGCCGCCACCGTGAAGATGATCGGGTAGAGCTTCTCGTAGTACCAGAGGTTGGCGAAGTAGAACCCGATGGGCGACGGCGGGAAATGGGTACCGTCCCGGGTAGCGGTGCGCAGGAATTCGACGCCGCGCACGGTGGCTTCGCAATGCGGAATCTCGGCGAGCGCATCGAGCGCCAGCGCGGTCTCCTCGATGCTGCTCGGCGTTCCGGCCCGGCCACCCCAACCGCCGTCGGCGTTTTGATTGACGATCAACCACGCGATGCCACGCTCGAATGCGCCCTTCGGCAACACGCTCCCGAGGCGCAGTACCCGGCTCGTGCCATAGGTGAGGTTCTCGATTTCCGCGGCGTGTTGATTGCCGAACCAGAGCGGCGCCCACGCCCCGTCCGACCGCTGAGTTTTCAGCAAGTACGCGAGGCCGCCTTTCACACCCCGGTCGATTCGAATTCGCAGCGCGGGCGGAACTGAATCGCGCCACGCGAGCCATGCGCGGACCGCGTGCGCGGTGAGGTCGTTGCTGCTGCGATCAAAGGGTAAGCCCGTCCATCCCTTGCAAAAGGTGGGGATGCCGCCGTCGCGGTTCTGGAGATTCAACAGCCATTCCACCCCGGCGGCCGCCGCTGACAAGGCGATGTCATCCGACTCGTCGAGGTTTCGCAGTGCCAGCAAGGCGCTCGCGGTATCATCTGCGTCAGGCACGCCGCCGGGGAGATCGGTCCACGCCCAACCGCCGGGGGCCGCGCGTGTGAACGGGTGAACCCCGCGGAACTGCTGATGGAGCAACCAAGCGCGGACGTGCGCGGGATCGTCGACTCCGCCGAGTGCGTTCACGGCCAGCGTCGTGACCCATGTCGTCAGGTTTGTGTCGATGGGCCAACTGCCGTCGGGCCGCGCCGATTCGACGAGGAAACGCAAACCCTCTTGCACGACCGCATGGTTCCCTTGCCCCGCCCCGATCAAGCTCATGGCGACGAAGCTCGTCAGCGGAGTCGCTTCCAAATACCCCCCGGTACCGGGTTGGATCGCGCGGAGTTTCCGCAGCGTCCGACGCTTCACCCACCACCGGATCGCGCGCAGTAGCGGATTCCACGTCGGCCGGTGCGCATGCCTCACCTGCCCGATGGCGATCAGTGCCGGTAGGGCGTAACTGACCACGGGCAACCGCACGATGCGGAAGAACCAGAACGGCAGCGCCGCGAGTTCGAAGGGCAACTGCGGGATCAACTTCCACGGGTCGGCGCCCAGCTTCCCGGCGAGCGCGAGCATCGTCAGGATGGGTACGGAGAAGGTGCGGTCCTTGCCGAAGCGGTCGGCGATGACCTTTGCCAGCGGCGCCGGCTCCAACGTTCCGGCGCTGGCGCGGATCCACGCTTCGGCCCGAGTCGCTGACAGTGGGTTGTCATTTCCCAGAGCCGCCCAGCACAAGCACGTCGTGCTGATATTGCTGAAGCTGACAGGTGTGTCGCCCCAACCGCCGTCGGCGTTTTGATTCGCGATAAGCCACCTGACCCCGGCGCGGATCGGTGCAACATACTCGGGCTTCCCGCTGAGTTTGAACGTGAAGATCGCCGTCGCCGTGGACAAGGCGCTCGGGGACAACTCGCCGACCCAGTAGCCGCCGGGCGCGCGTTCCGCCAAAAGAGCGGCGCGGGCGTTGGTGAGGAATTGTTCCATGATCGACGTGTTCACACGCTGAGGTGCCCGAGGGCGAGCAGGCCGTAGAAGGTGTATTCCACATCGAGCACGTCGTCGGTCCACGTGCCGTGGAAGCCGCCCTTCGACGTCCAGAGCGTGTCGATGAAGTCGAGGCACGGCTCGCGGATTTTGCCGAGGTCGGCGTGCAGTCCGCTGAGGGCGTGCAGCGCGGTGGCCGTCGAAAGGAGGTCGGGCAGCGGGGCCATCGGCACGGCGAAGAATCCGCCGTCGTCCGCGTGCCGGCTGAACAACCACTCGGCGATCCCGTCGGGAATCGGCTCGTTGTACTGACGCAGCAATGTCACCGCCGCCGCGGTGGACGGGGTCAGCCCCATCGGCACATCGGCCTGGTTTGAGAATCCCCCGTCGTCCGCCCGCAGGCGTTTGACGCAGGCGATGACCCCCGTCGGATCGGGCAGTTCGCGGCCGAGATCCTGATACGCCCCGAGCGCGAGGAAGCATCCGTAAACGGTCCCCTCGGCCGCGCGGGGTTCTTGGGCGTAGCCGCCGTCGGCGCTGCGGAAGTGCTCGACTCGCTTCAGGATCGCATCGGCGGGAATGTCCGAGCGCTCTTCGACCGGCATTCCCGCCCAGCAGCGGCACAGGCACGACAGGTGCACGAAATCGAGGGTGGCACCATCGCCGAACGAGCGCAGGTAGCCGAAAATTTGGCGGATCGGCAAATCGGCCCGGAGCGCGAAGAGACCTTCGAGGCCGAAGACGGTGTAGTAAAGATCGGGATTGCCGGAGCGGTCCACGAAGCCGCCGGCGGCATGGAGTTGGCCGTGGAGGAACCCGGAGACGAGGTCGGCCGATTCGCCTAAAAGCTTCGGTGCCAACCGCGCCACCTGCAGCATTTCGAGCCTCAAACTCACCGCACCGGCTCCGGATTTGTGAGTATACTTGGAGGTAGAATATGAAATCCCGGGCGGGGCCGGACATGATCGATCTCATCGCGAACCATACTGCAGAACTGGCAGATCTCTGTCGGACGCACCACGTCCGCACCTTGGAATTGTTCGGCTCCGCGGCGAACGGCAAGTTCGACCCGGCCACGAGCGACTTGGATTTTTTGGTCGATTTCGAGCCGTTATTGCCGGGCGAGCATAGCAGTTCTTATTTCGATCTGTGGTTCGGACTCGAAGACCTGTTCAGCCGCAAGGTGGACTTGGTGGAAACCGCGGCGATCGCGAATCCGTATTTTCTCAGCAGTGTCAACGAGAACCGGAAGGTGCTTTATGCAGCGTGAGGTCGCGAAATACATCTACGATGTGCTCAAAGCGTGCCAAATGATCGGGCGCTTCGCAACTGGCAAATCCTTCGCCGACTACCAGTCCGACGACATGCTCCGAGCTGCGATCGAACGGGAGTTCATCATCATCGGTGAAGCCTTGACGCAAGCCGAGAAACTGGATCGCACCGCCGTCCATTCCCTGACGGGGAGCAAAGCCATCATCGGCTTTCGCAACGTTTTGGTTCACGCCTACTCGATCATCCGCGACGATATGGTTTGGGGTGCCGTCGAGAAGCACTTGCCAATGTTGATAGGGGAAGTTCAGGCGTTGCTCGCCACCGCCGACCCGGTGTGATCCGCCACCCCATTCCGCGCCTCGAACTCGCTGCACCAGCCTTTGACTTCCACGCCGAAGATCTTGCTCACCACCCGGCGGAGCAACCCTTTCAAGCTCGGGTTCTGCACGTCGGTCAACTTCTGGATCGCTTGCTCTTTGTACGACTCCATCATCTGCTTGCTGCGGTCGATAGCGCCCAAACGTTCGACCACTTCGCGGGCCTCGGTGGCATCTAAATTCGCAGCGCGGCGCCAGATGCGTTCGAGGACCTCGCGGTCTTCCCCCTTGGCCCGTTCGTAGCCGATGGCGAGCGGGAAGGCCGGGCGGGCCGCGCTCAAGTCGTCGCCATCGCCGTTGGTCAGGTCGTCGATGTCGTCGTGGATTTGGTAGGCGATGCCGAGGGCTTCACTGTAGGCGCTGAGGATGCCGTGGAGTTCCGCGTCGGCCCCGGCGAATGCGGCCCCGATCCTCAGGGCGACTTCGAACGCGGGGGCTGTCTTCCGGCGGTGGATCTCGGCGACTTGCAACGGCGTCATCGGCACGGGGTTGTTCGCCCATGTCAATTCGGCGCCCTGTCCGAGGCATAGTGCCCGGTGTCCCTCGGCGGCGATCTTGATCATCTGCGCCCGCACGGCCGCCGGGGCTTCGGTCTCAGCGATGAGCCGGTAGCCTTCACCGAGCAGCAGATCGCCGACGTTTAGCGCCACCGGCACCCCGTGCACCGCGTGGACGGTCGCTTCGCCGTAGCGGAGGTCGTCGCCGTCTTCGATGTCGTCGTGGATCAAGCTCGCTTTGTG
>JAYTBD010000202.1:0-2044 GCA_043737155.1 Fimbriiglobus sp.
TTGTTCGACGATGTCGAGTTTCAATTCCCGATCCGCGTGGGCGGCGCTCGGGAAGAGGATCGTTTTGAACGGACCGGGCACGTCCCAAAGGTCGCCGTGGACGACGACCTCCGCCTCCAAATTTTCTTGGGCGAGTTTCTCGCGCAGCCGCTGCGCTTGAAAGAAGTCCATCTGGAAACAGGTGACCTTCGAACCCGCGAGCGCCTCGACGACCTGCGTGACGGGCCAAGGTGCGCCGAGCGCGATGAGCACCGGCGACTCGATTTTGGACCGTACGATTGGGAGGAGATCGATCAGGGTTTTCATGGCAGCGGGTATCGGGGTTCGGGTTCCGGGTATCGGAATGGAGAGAAGCGGGATTGCGACAGACCGGAAACAAAAACGCCTCCGGCGAACCGGAGGGCGTCATTCTGCGAGACCCGAGACCCGGCACCAGGCTCACTTCGCCTTGCCTTCGACGTAGTCCTTGAGTTCCAGCGTCGCTTCGGCGCCTTGGATGCTATAGCTCAACTTCACGATGCCTTTGCCGGCGGCGAAGTAGTACTTCACGCTCGTCTCGGTGCCGGCGATGTTGAACTTCGGCCCTTCGACGTAAACGCAGTCCACGTCTTTGTCCATCACCTTGACCTTCGCCGGATCGCCGATCGTGAAATCGCCCGCCACGGCTTGCGCCTGCACCTTGCTGGCCACCGTCCACTTGGCGCCCTTAGCCTTCGGCACGAGCTTGCCGTCTTTGGTTTCGAGTTCCAGAATCTTGACCGGCGGTTCGATAGCGGTGGCGTTGATCTTCGTCCGATACACGCCGTCGGCCTGCACCTTCACCGATTCCGAAGCGACCGGCTTGCCATTGGCGATGGTATCCAGTTTCGTTTCGCCGGCGGTCGTGGCACCGACTTGGACCGTGACTTCGGATTCGCCGACTTTGTAGACCCACTTGCTGCCTTCCTTGAGCGGGAAGTACTCGGTGGTCACCGCGGCGGCGGGCGGGGCGGCGGGCGGGACCGCGGGGGGGACCGCCGGCGGCGCTTGGCCGACGACGAACCCGGCGCCGAGTGCCAAGCTGAGACCGAGGAGCAATTTCCGCATACGTCGACTCCAAAGGGGCGGTGGTTTCGTCACTTCAGTATACAAAAGCCCGGCCGCGCGAATAGCGGTATCCTGTATACGCCCGACCCCGTGCGGAGGGTTCACCTTGGACGACACGGTCCTCTACAGCCGAACCGGTGCGGCCGCGATCATCGAACTCCACCGGCCGGACAAGCGCAATGCCCTCAGTCGGACGTTGATTTCCGAACTCCATCGGACGTTCGAGCGGGCCGCGGCGGATGCGTCGGTGCGCAGCGTGATTCTCACCGGCAGCGGCGCTGCGTTCTGCGCCGGCATGGACCTCGACGAATTGCGCGCGACGGTGGAATCGAATGTCGAACCCGAGATGATTTGGGACGACGCCCGTCGGTTGTCGGAGCTGTACGAACTCATCTACCACCTGCCGAAGCCGACCATCGCCGCCGTGAACGGGGCCGCCGTCGCGGGGGGCGCCGGGTTGGTGACCGTGTGCGATTTGGCCCTCGCCGTGCAGACGGCGAAGTTCGGCTACCCCGAAGTGCGACGCGGATTGGTCGCGGCCATGGTGCTGCCGCATTTGCTCCGGCACGTCGGCGAGCGCGCGGCCCGTTGGATGCTGCTCACGGGCGAATTGATCGATGCACCCGAAGCGCGGCAGATCGGATTGATCAACGCGATCGCGGAGCCGGAGGCGTTGCTGGCCACCGCGATTCAGTGGGCCGGTTGGTTGGCCGAGGGCGGACCGAAAGCGCTGGCGACCACGAAGGATCTTTTGGCGAAAAGCTCGCACCGAGCGATTCCGACCGCGGACTTGGCGAAAGCGAGCGCCGAGCCGCGATTGACCGAAGAATGCCGGGAGGGGTTGGCCGCGTTTTTCGGGAAACGCAAGGCGGGGTGGGTATCAGCACCGTAGGGGCACCCCTTGTGGGTGCCCCGAACCGGATGCCGAGTGGGCGACAAAACTCTTTCCGTTTCAAAA
>JAYTBD010000203.1:0-2042 GCA_043737155.1 Fimbriiglobus sp.
AACGCTCGCGCAAGCCCCGGTCGCACCGCCCGCGGCGGCGCCGGCCCTCGTCCCGCCCGCCGTGGTGCCGGCACAGGCCCCGCCCAAGCCCGACTTCAAACCGGTCGGCAACGCCGTCAAAGTCAACGGCCAAGAGATCCCGGAGATGGGCGTGTGGCGCGCCCTGCGTCAGTTCCCGGCCGAGGAGCGCGAGATCGCCCGCAAGGAGATCGTGAATCACCTGGTCGAAAACGCCCTGATCGACCAATACCTGACGGCGCTGAAGATCACCGCCGAGCCCGCGGAAGTCGACAAGCTCATCGGCGAACTCAAAGACGAACTGAAGAAGGGGATGAAGGACTACGCCAAAGAACTCGAGGCGATGCTGCTGACGGAAGCCGAGTTCCGCCAAGAAGTCACGGCCCAGATGAAGTGGGACAAGTTCCTCAAGACCCAAGGCACCGACGACGCCCTGAAGAAGATGTTCGAAGCCGCGCCGAATATGTTCGACGGCTCGATGGTCCGCGCCCGGCACATCCTGCTGACGCCCGGCGAAGACAAAGCGAAGCAGACCGAAGCGGCCACGAAGCTGCGCGGCGTCAAAGCGGCCGTCGATCAAGAAGCGACCAAGGCCGCGGCCGCGCTGCCCGCGACCGCCAGCGCCCTCGAGAAAGACCAAGCCAAGGCCAAGCGCGCCGAGGAGGTCTTCGCCGCGTTCGCCAAGCAAGACAGCACTTGTCCGTCGAAGAAGGACGGCGGCGACCTCAACTTCTTCCCGCGCGTCGGGGCGATGGTCGAGCCGTTCGCCAAGGCCGCGTTCGACCTCAAAGTCGGCGACTTGACCGACATCATCTCCACGGAGTTCGGCTACCACCTGATCCTGTGCACGGCGAAAAACCCCGGCAAGACGCCGACCTTCGACCAAGCCAAGGAAGCGGTGCGGGCCGTGTACGCCATGCGTCTCCGCGATGCGGTCGTCGGGCAGATGAAGCCGAAGGCCAAGATCGAAACGATGCCGGCGCCGGCGTATCCGAAGTAATGGTTTCCGCAAATCCGGACTGTAGTCATCACGCTCCGCGTGATGCCGGCGGAGTCGAGTCTGCGAGATCCGGCGCCATATCCTACTGAACTGCGGAGCCGTGGCGTGTGAAGCTCTTGGCGGCGGGTCTCGCAGACTCGACTCCGCCGGCATCACGCGGAGCGTGATGACTACAGTCCGGATTTGCGCAATCAACAAGCGGCCGGGGTTATATCCCCGGCCGCTTCACAGTTGGACTACTTCAGCAGATCCGCATCCTTCGCCCCGTTGCCGAGCACCTTGGTCCACTCGCCGTAAGCGGGATTGGGCAGGATGATCCACGTCGTGCCGAACTTGTCGCGGGTGTCGTCGACGGCTTTGAACCGCGCGGCGATCGCGGCCGCGAGTTGGGCCGGGTCGTCGGTCTTCGGTTTGTCAGACTTGGTGTTGTCCACCGCGCTGCGGAAAGGGGCGTCGGTGAAGTCGCGCAGGTTGTCGCCGATGAGCATGACCACGTCGAACATGTCGAAGGCTTCCTTGCGGCGGGCGTCTTTGTCGCTGGAATTGGTCAGCAGCTTCACGCGGTCGGTACCCGGCAGCGGCAAGCCGAGCCGCCGCACCGCTTTCACGGTCGATTCGCGGTACTTCTCGCTGCGATTGCTGATGTAAACGAGGGCGATGCCGAGCTTGTCCGCCGCGGCCGTGAAATCCTTGGCCCCCGGCACGAGCCGGACCTGCCCATGACCGTTCTCCTCGAATTCTTCCCAACTCTTCCGATCGTACGCTGCCCCCGATTTCACTTGGCGGGCTTGGAAGGCGCCGTTGTCGAACACGGTCTCATCGAGATCGAGGATGATGGCCATCTGCCGGCCGTCGTTCTTCCGGGTCTGCAAGATCTCTCGCAGGCGCGCGGTGGCGAGGTTGTAAGTCTGGTAGCAAGCCGCGCGGTATTCGGCCGAGATCTGCATGTAAAGATTCGCGTCGAGCGCCCGGTTCGGCGGGTCGTCCTTCTCGGTGGGCTCGGCCATCGGCGGGGGGGGGGGGG
>JAYTBD010000204.1:0-5172 GCA_043737155.1 Fimbriiglobus sp.
CGTCGCGAAGATGATCGACGAAATGCGGAAGAAAGACATTGCGGCCAAGGCACTCAGCACCCAACTCATCTCGGCGTCGAGCGCGGAACTGACCCTCCAGAAGCTTTTGCGCGACCGGCAGAACGACCTCGACACTCTGACGGCGGAAAAGAAGCAAGCCGACGACCGGCTGTCAGTACTCGACGCGAAGTACCGCTCGCTCCAAATGGATGCGAAGGAAATCTCCACGGCACTGGCGATGGCCAAGAAGTCCGAGGTGGAACTCGCGGCGGCGCGGTCGATGCTCAAAAACATGCAGAAGGGCACCGACGATTCCAATGCGACCATCGTGGAGCTGCGCTCCGAGAATCGCAAGCTCGCGGACAAGTTCGACCGCCTGCGCATCGAGACCGAGAACAAATTCGCCGGCGTCGCCATGAGCGGGAAGAACGTCGTCTTCCTTATCGACATCTCCGGCAGCATGAAACTCATCGACGAGAAGACCCCAGCTGCCGAGAAGTGGCCGGGCGTCATCGAGACCGTCGGCAAAGTGATGCGGAGCAATCCGGCTCTCGAGAAGTACCAAGTCGTGGTCTTCTCGAAGGAAGCCCGCTACCTCTTCGGTACCCGCGAGTGGTTCGATTACAAAGGCGACGAATCGGTCAAGAAGGTCACGGCCGCGCTGAAGGATACGACGCCCGGCGGGGACACGAATTTGTACGAAGGGTTCGACCTCAGCTTCCGCTTGGCCGGGCTGGACACCGTTTATCTTTTCTCCGACGGTCTGCCCACGAGCGGCGCGGGGCTGACCCCGCAGCAGGAGAAATCTCTCAACGACAACCAGCGCATCGAGCAACTTTCGAAGCATCTGCTCGGCACGTTGAAAACGACGTGGAACCCCGACCGCAACGGGAAAAAGGTGCGTATCAATGCGATCGGCTTCTTCTACGAAAGTCCGGAAGTCGGGGCATTCCTCTGGGCACTCGCCCGCGAAAACGACGGCAGCTTCGTCGGCATGAGCAAGCCTTGAATCCGCCCGTTCAACGATCGAGGAATTCCCGCATGCCCATCTCCATCGCCATCCACGGGGCCTGCGGTCGCATGGGTCAACGGCTCGTCGCACTCGCCCACGACGACCCCGAGTTGACGGTCATCGCAGCGATCGACTCGCCGAAGCACCTCCGGCTCGGTCAGGACGCCGGGGAACTCGCGGGCATCGGGTCCATCGGTTTGCCCGTACTCGGCGAATTGCCTCTCGACCTCACCCCCGAAGCGATTATCGACTTCTCGTCGCCGCAGGGCACGATGGCCATTTTGAAAACGTGCGTCGACCGCCGCATCCCGCTCGTCGTCGCCACAACGGGGCACGAATCGCATGAGAGAGCCGAGATCCTCGCGGCCGCGCACCACACCGCGCTCCTCTTTTCGCCGAATCTTTCGCTCGTCGTCAACCTGCTTTTCAAGCTGACCAAGCTCGCGGCGGAGGCGTTGAACGGCCAAGGGTTCGACGTCGAAATCATCGAGCGTCACCACCGGCACAAGAAAGATTCCCCGAGCGGTACCGCCGGGCACTTCGCCAAGATCGTGCGAGCGGCGATGCACCAAGAGGAGGTCGTGCACGGCCGGGAGGGACTCGTGGGCGAACGCCCGGCGAGCCAGATCGGGATGCACGCCGTGCGCGCCGGCGACAACGTCGGCGAACATACGATCCTGTTCAGCACGATGGGGGAGAGTTTGGAACTCGTCCACAAAGGGACGAGCCGCGACAGTTACGCGAAAGGGGCATTGGCCGCGGCGAAGTTCCTCGCGGGCAAAGGTGCTGGAACGTATTCCATGAACGACGTCTTGGGACTTTGAACTCACTTTCCTTTGCTGAACGCCTTCAATTGCAGGGTCGCTTTGCCTTTCGGAAACTCGATCTCCTGTTTCACGATGCCGACCCCGTCCGCGTACCAGTTTTTGCTGGTGACCTTGCCGCCCGGGGTTTCCATGACCATCGTGACGGGGTAAGCCGTGTACGTGCCGGCGGCGACTTTCACCTCTTCCGCTTTGAATGATTCGAAGTTGGCGACGGCCTCATCCTTGCCAATCTTGATGGTTTCTTTGCGCTTCGCACCCGCTTCGTAAGGGTATTTCAGCATCGTCAGCGGAGTCTCGAGGTTCATCGTCTGGAACGAATGCCGATAGACGGCTTTTTCGTCCGCCGAAACTTCCTCTTTGATCGTTTGGTTGCCCACTTTCGTACCGATCGTGGCGATGGCACGCTCCCCTTTGGCCCCCGGTGTCACCGCCGTCACCTCTTGGGTGTAGTCTTGAGTTTGTCCGTTCAGGGAAAGCTCGTACTCCCATTTCGTTCCCTTGGCGAGCGGGAAGAGATCGAGCTTCTTCTCTTCGGCCACCGCCGGCGCGAACGAGAGCGTCAGAATCAACAGAGTCGAGAGCAGGGTTCGCATGGTCGACCTTTCGAGAAAGCGCGTGTCCACCACGATAGCCGGGTGCGGCTCCCGGACAAGCGGTGGGTGGATTTCACAATGCCGCACGGTCCGGTTCGTGTAAACTGATCGCGCGAACCCCAACCGGAGATTCACCATGACCGCCCTGTTGACGCTGACCCTCGTCTTGCTCGCCCCCGTGCCGGCGCCGGCACCGTTGAAATGGAAGCTCGCCAAGGGCGACACGTTCTACTCGAAGACGGTCCTGTCGATGAACCAGACCATCACGGTCAAAGGCCAAGACATGGAACAGGATCAAGAGCAAACCTCATTCCACAAGTTCAAAGTGCTTTCCGCGGACGCCAAAGGTTACAAGATCGAGCAGACCATTGAAAAGTCCGAGGTGAAATCCAACCTGCCCGGGGCCGAGGAGACCGCCAAGAAGATGGCCGGGGTCGTATTGACCTTCACCCTCGACGCGAATTTCGCCGTGTCCAAAGTCGAGGGGCTCGGAGACCTGCTCGACAAAGTCTCCGGCGACAACGCGGACGTGCGGAAGCTCATCGCGGGGATTTTGACAGAAGAGATGTTCTCCGCGGGATTCGCGGAAACCTTCCGCACCGCCCCGGACAAGCCGGTCCGGGTGAACGACAAATGGAACCGCAAATACAAGCTCCCCATGGGCGGCGGGCTGGGGGCGCTAAAGGTCGACACCGACTTCAAATATGCCAAGACCGACGCGGGCTCCGATACGGTGACGTGGACCGCCAAGACCGAATACGAAGCCGCCAAGGAAGACGGGAACCTGCCGTTCAAAATCACCGCGGGAGTACTCACGGCGGATGACTTTGTCGGCGAGTACGTATTCGATTCGAATCTCGGCCGGTTGAAGTCGCACTCGAGCAAAGCCAAAATCAACGGGACGCTCACGATCTCCGCCAACGGCGTCGAAACGGAGATGGGCTTGAAACAAAACATCAAGACGACCTGCACCATCTCGGACAAGAGCCTCGCCAAAGACTGACCCCCGGCACGACTGCGAATCTTGTCCTACTCTTGCCGGGGCGCAGTCTTCCCGGCGGAGCATGACCGTGTGGCGATCCGTGTTCCGGCCCGAGGTCGGCTTCTTCCTGCTGGTCTGGCTCGGGTTGCAAACCCATTTCCGCGAGCGCGCTTTCAACGATCCCGGCGCCCTCTGGCACGTCAAAGTCGGCGAACGCATCCTCGACTCCGGCTTCATGGAACGAGACCCGTTCACCTTCACATTCGCGGGGCACGTCTGGATTCCTCAGCAGTGGGGCGGTGAAGTGGCGATGGCGGTGGCCCACCGCGCCGGCGGCTTCGACACCATGCTGCTCGGCCTCTGCGCGATGGTCGCGACGCTGTTCACGTGGCTCTTCTCGCGCGCGGTGCGCAACGGCATGCACCCGGCCCTCGCGGCGGTCGTGGTCGGCGGGGCGGTCGTCGTCTCCGGGTTCCACTTCTACGCCCGCCCGCACATGGTCACCATTGTCGGCATGGGTTTGACACTGGCGTGGATCATCGATACCGAGCGCGGCCGCTGCGGCCCATGGCGATTGTTCGCGCTCATTCCGCTCTGTGCAGTTTGGACCAACATCCACGGTGGAGTCCTCGGCGGCGTCTTCACCCTCGGATTGGCCGTCGCGGGTTGGGGTGCGCTACGGCTGTTGAAGCACGCCGGGACGCCGGTGAAATCTTGGCGAACGTTCGCCCTGTACGGCGGCATCGTTGCGGCTTGCGCGCTGACGCCGTTTATCAATCCGTTCGGCATGGAGATGCTGCACACGTGGAAGCGCATCGTCGGCTCGAACGCGATGAAAGAATTCGTCAGCGAGCACCAACCGCTGTCGCTGAACAACACCGCGGGGCAAGTGATCGCCGGTTTCGGATGCTTCTATCTTTTCATGCTCCTCGGCACGTTCCCAAAGTTGCCGCGGGTGTCTTGGATTCTACCATTGGTCTGGTTCGGCCTGTCTTTGCAGGGGATTCGCCAAGGGCCGTTGTTCGCGGTGCTGGCCGTCGTCGCCATCGCCGACTTCTGGCCCGAGACGGTTTGGTATCGCTTGCTGAAGAAGCACGGCGACAGCTTGGCCCGTGTGCCCGAGACCGAGTCGCGCGGTTGGGGTTGGACGGCGATCCCCATCCTCGGCGTGCTGATTTGCTTCGCCCTGCAATTCCGCGGAATCGAAGTTCCGGTCGTCGGTCGCGGTTGGGCGCGGCTCGACCCCGTCCAGCAACCCGTCGAAATCGCCGGCGATTTGCGGGCCTACGCCGATGGCGTCCCCCCCGGCACGCACATCTTCAACGATGCCAACTTGGGTGGGTTCGTGCTTTACCATGCCCCGGCTTTGAAGATCTTCATGGACGACCGATTCGAACTTTACGGCGACGAGTGGATGCGCGAATACGTCCACGTGGTGTATGAAGCGCCCGAAGGCATCGAAAAGTGGGCGGACGACTACGACTTCGACCACGCCTTGGTGATGGTCTTGCCCGGCGGCGACCGCCTCCCGCTGGAACGGTACCTGAGCGACTCCCCGCGATGGGCAACCGTGGCCCGCTGCGAACGCGGGGCGCTCTTCCGTCGGATTCAACCGCGCCGGTTGGCCGGGATCGGATTCGTTAGCCCGACGCGCTAGCGAGGGAGTCGGGTGGAGTCCGCGACACCCGAATCCAAGTTAGAGTCGTCGTTGCGACAGCATCTCGTCCGGACTCGCAGTCGGATGTCGCGGACTCCATC
>JAYTBD010000205.1:0-2041 GCA_043737155.1 Fimbriiglobus sp.
TGCGATGTCGCGTAAAACTTCCCGGGCCGGGTAGAGTCGGCCCGCCTCCAAGTCTTCGAACGATTCCAGCATGTATTCCAGTTCCGTCTCGCGGTCTTCCGGGTGTGGCCCTTTCGTTCTCGGACCATTCAACTCCAGAGACACCCGCGTTCCGTTCGGGAGTTGAACGGGGGTGTCCAATTCGACCCGGCCATCGACGACCATGCCCTCGACCGTCATTGCTCAGCCCTCTGTGTGTAGTTGAATTGTACGCGCTCGGCCGGATGGATTCCATTCCCCTAGAATTGCACCATGGCATTGGTTCGTTGGGCGAATGGCATCCTCTACGATCCCCGCAACGGTGTCGATGGTATTGTGCGCGATCTCTGGGCGCGCGATGGCAAGATCATCGCACCACCGCCTCTCGGCACCCCGGCGGATCGCACGTTCGACCTGAGCGGCCTCGTGGTGATGCCCGGCGGCGTCGATATGCACGCCCACATCGCCGGGCCCAAAGTGAACGTCGCGCGGAAATTTCGACCCGAAGACCGCCGCGATTCCCCGCCGTTCCACCGCACCGCCACGCTCCGATCCGGCACTACGGGCAGCACGCCGACGACGTTCGTCACCGGCTATCTCTACGCGGGCCTCGGCTACACGACCGTCTTCGATGCCGCGATTCCGCCGCTCGGCGCCCGCCACACGCTGGAAGAATTCCACGACACGCCCGCCATCGACAAAGGCTTCTTCGTACTGGTGGGCAATAACCATTATGCGATGCGGCAGATCGCGGCCGGGGAACGCGAGCGGCTACGGGCGTTCTGCGCTTGGTTACTGAACTCGACGCGCGGTTACGCCCTCAAAGTGGTCAACCCCGGCGGCGTCGAAGTCTGGAAGCAGGGGAGCAACTCGCTCGCCCATCTCGACGACACAATCCCCGGCTTCAACACGACCCCCCGCGCCATCGTCCGCGAAATCGCCCGCACCGCCGATGAACTGAAGCTGCCGCACGCCGCGCACATCCACTGCAATCAACTCGGGATGCCCGGGAACTGGACGACGACCCTCGAAACAATGCGGGCCGTCGAAGGCCATCGCGGCCACTTCACCCACATCCAATTCCACAGCTACGGCGGCGGACCGGACGATCAGGGGACGTTCTGTAGCAAGGTGCCCCAGCTCGCGGAGTACGTCAACGGGCACGCCAACATCACCGTGGATGTCGGCCAAGTCGTCTTCGGCGAGACCACGTCGATGACCGGCGATGGCCCGCTCGGGCACTACCTGCACAAGGTCACGGGGCGGAAGTGGTTCAACAGCGATACCGAATGCGAGGGCGGCTGCGGCATCGTGCCGATCACGTATCAAGAGAAGTCGTTCGTCCACGCGCTGCAGTGGGCCATCGGCTTGGAGTGGTACTTGCTCGTGAAGGATCCCTGGCAGATCGCCATGAGCACCGACCACCCCAACGGCGGATCGTTCGTCGCCTATCCGGAGATCATCGCACTGCTGATGAGTCGGGATTACCGCAGGGAGGTGTTGAAGCGGTTGCCGACGCGGGTGCTCGAGCGCTGCACACTCGGCGACCTCGAGCGCGAATACACTCTGGGCGAAATCGCGATCATCACGCGCGGTTCGCCGGCGAAGATGCTCGGGTTGCCGCACAAAGGACATCTCGGCACCGGCGCCGATGCGGACATCGCGGTGTACACCCCGGCCGCGGATCGCCGGGCGATGTTCGAGCTTCCGCGCTACGTTTTCAAAGCCGGGGAGTTGATCGTCGAACAGGGGGAGATCCGACACATGCCCTTCGGCCCGATCCTCTGCGCGGAACCGGTGTACGATGCCGAAGCGATCCCGCACATCCGCGATTGGTTCGAAAGCAACTACTCGATGGCGTTTGCGAACTACGCCGTCGGGGACGAATACTTGCAACAAGGGAAGGTCGTGGTCCCGTGAAGCTCATCCTCGCCATCATCCAGCCGAACAAGCTCGACGCCGTGAAGGCCGCGCTGAACAAGGTCGAAGTCTTTCGACTGACGGTCGTGGACGTGCAGGGCTT
>JAYTBD010000206.1:0-2040 GCA_043737155.1 Fimbriiglobus sp.
ATTTGGATCGTGAGTCCGAATCGCTCATCGACCGGGAATTTCGAGGTCAGTTTGTAAACTTCCAAAACTAGCACGTGAGCTTTTTCCCAAACTTTGAGACTGCGAAAATCCTTCACTCGATTCTCCGGCTGATTGCTCATCGCTAATTGCTGAGAGCTGTTCACCGAAACAGCAGACAGCTTTCAGCAATCAGCGGTCAGTGATTCAGAATAAATTCGCGCGTATTGATCAAGGCCCACAAAACATCTTGCAACCCCGCAGCACGAGTCTTCTCTGCCGCGATATACCCCAAGGCATTCTCCCTCTCCGCGTCGGTCGGAAAGCGGGAGAGCGTCCCCAAAAATAATTCCTCCACGGCTTCGTCGTCCGACTTCTTGGACTTGGCGAGCGTATGGGCGCGGTTGGTCGGAAGCGTCAACTTCGCGGTCATGCTCGGGTCCGTCAGGCGGAAGAGCGTCTGCGGCAGCGCGGGTTCCATCGCCCGTTCGCAATCGCACGCGGTGGTTCGACCCGGGCGACCAAAGATGCGCAGCACGTAGGCGAGGTTCGGATTGTTCAAACGGCTGGCCCCCACCTCGGTCATCTTCTTGCCCGCGGGGGCATCGGCGGCGAATGCTTCGTCCACGCCGATGCAGGAGTTTAACACGTCCACGACTTGCTCGGCCATCAGCGGCCGGACGTAGCTGCGGGCGAAGTTGTTCTTGTCGAACTTGTTCGTGTCGTTGGCCTTGGCCGAGAGTTGGTACGTCCGGCTCAGCAAGATCGTCGTCTCAAGCTTGCGCAGATCGAAACCGCTTTCGGCAAAGTCCTCGGCGAGCGCGTCCAGCAGACGGGCATTCGTCGGCGGATTCGCTTGGCTGAAGTCGTCGACCGGGTTGACGAGACCGACCCCGTAATAGTGCGCCCAAACGCGGTTGACGAAGCTCTTGGCGAAGAACGGATTCTCCTTCGAGACCATCCATTCCCAGAGCTTGACCCGCGTGTCGGTTCCGGTCGCGTGCTTGAGCTCCGGCCCGCCGAGCGCTTTGCTGCCGACGGTGCGGGTCGTCATCGGGATCGGCCTGAGCGCGACAGGTTTGCCCGTGCCCCCGGTGGTGGCGAAGAACATATCCCGCACGTTATAGGACTGGGCGTTCGCCTTCCCGGTCGCCGCCGCAGCCTCTTTGCGTTTGATATTCTCGGCGTCGGCTAGTTTCTTCGACTCCACGCTGCTGTACTGGTTATTGGCGAAAACGACGGGTGCGAAGACGTTGGCGAAACCCCAGTAGTCGTCTTGGGTCCAGCGGTCGGTCGGGTGCTTGTGACACTGGGCACATTCGAGGCGGACGCCGAGGAAGGCGGCTGCCACCTTCTCGCCCCATTGCTCGATCGGCACCGCTTGCTGGCGGCGCCAGAAAAGGTCGAGGGTCTTCTTGTCCGCGTAGTCGCTGGCGAAACCTTTCTCCATCTGTTCGTCGGTCTTCTTGGCGAACTCGAACCATTCCACGGGCGTCATCGCGTCGGCGCTGGTGGCCGTGACGATGTCCCGCACGAGCACGTCGTACGGGACATTGTCGGCGACGCGCTTGCGGAGCCAATCGTGCCACATTTGCGAGCGCCGATTCTGCATCAGCCCGTTCGGCTGCTCCAATGCAACCGTATTATTGCCCGTCACGTCGCTGAGCTTCGTCGCCCACAGCGCCGCGTGCAGCGGATGCTTCAGCAACTCCGCGATCTTCCGAGTGCGCTTGTCGGCCGAGGTGTCGGCGGCGAACCGGCGAATCTCGTCCGGCGTCGGTAACACGCCGATGGTATCGATGGTAACGCGGCGGAGGAATTCGAGGTCGCCGCTGACTTCGGCCGGGACCATGTTCAACAGTTTGAGTTTGGCGAACACCTCGCGGTCGATGAAATTGACGGCTACCACTTTGGGATAAACCGCACCCGGTTCGCCCGGCGCCGGCACCAACACGCGGATCGCCCGGACGCTGCCACGATAAAGGACTGTCAACCCGGCATCGCCCGGTTGCCGCGCCGACACGACGCCGAACGGAGAGACCG
>JAYTBD010000207.1:0-2036 GCA_043737155.1 Fimbriiglobus sp.
ATGGTGACAAAATCATAGTGGAACACCCGGAGAACGTGGCCTTCGACCCGGTCCCGGGATCGAGCCACCGCGTTCACATTATCGGCAGCGGCGCACTGCGTTACACAACGCTCGATGCGATCACAATGGTGCTGACGCTCGACAAATTCGTCCCGATCAACAACGGCGATCATGCTACGGTGGGCGAATGACCTTCGAGCCGACACTCCTCGCCCGCACCGCAAAGCCCAACAGCGGCAAGTTGGAAGGCTACCGTGTCGACGGTGGGTACGCAGTCTTCGAGAAGGTTCTCAAAGACAAACAACCGCTCGAAGTCACGACCCAAGTCAAAGATTCCGGATTGCGCGGCCGCGGCGGCGCCGGCTTTCCCACGGGGTTGAAATGGACCTTCTTGCCGAAGGATCACCCCGGGCCAATCTACCTCTGCATCAACGCCGATGAATCGGAGCCGTGCACCTACAACAACCGCATCTTGATGGAGAAAGATCCGCATCAAGTGCTCGAAGGGATCATGCTGTCGAGCTACGCGATCCGCTCGCAGTGCGCGTATTATTATATCCGCTACGAATACGGCGACGCTTACCGGGCCACCCAAGCCGCGATCGACGAATGCTATGCCGCCGGGCTGCTCGGCAAGAATATCCTCGGCAGCGGCTTCAACCTCGATATTTACATGCACCGCGGGGCCGGGGCGTACATTTGCGGCGAAGAAACCGGATTGATCGAATCGCTCGAAGGCAAGCGCGCGTGGCCGCGGATCAAACCCCCCTTCCCCGCCATCGAAGGGGCCTTCCGCAAGCCGACCATCGTCAACAACGTCGAGACGATGGCCTGCGTCACACAGATCCTGCGCCGCGGCAACGACTGGTTCAAGTCACTCGGTGTGCCCCCCGACCCGAAGAATCCGCGCGATGCCGGGAGCTATGGGCCCAAACTCTACACGATCGCCGGGCACGTGAACGAACCGAAGTGCGTCGAGTTGCCGATGGGCGTGACGATACGAGATCTCGTCGAGAAACACGGCGGCGGCGTCTGGAAAGGCCGCAAAGCCAAATCGGTGAATCCCGGCGGCCTCAGCATGGGTTTCGCCGATTGCGACGCACTTCTGAAAGGCGAAGAGGGCAAGACCGAGTACGACATCCCCCTCGATTTCAACGGGCCGGGCAAGATCGGTTGCCTCGGACTCGGCACCGCGGCGATCACCGTGATCGACGATCAGACGAGTATGGTCGATGTCCTTCACAATGTCTGCCAGTTCTTCAGCCACGAAAGCTGCGGACAATGTACCCCTTGCCGCGAAGGCACGGGTTGGATGCTCAAGATCACCGACCGCCTCCGGCGCGGGCAGGGTCGCCGCGAAGATCTCGACGTGCTCGTGGATGTCGCCGACCGCATCGGTATCATGCCGGGGACGACGATCTGCGGACTCGCGGACGGCGCCGGCTGGCCGGTGAAAACCGCCATCCGCAAGTTCCGCCGGGAGTTTGAAGACGCGATCCGCAGCGGATCGAAGAGCGAGTACGCGAAGTCGCTGCAACTCGTCGGCGCCCATTGATCCGAGGATGTCCATGCGAATCGCATTGCTGGGTTTGGCCTTGATGGTAGTCGCGTCGACGGGCTGCAATAAGAACGGATCTGCCGTTCAAACGGCCCCCGCCGTACCGGCTGTCGCGCCCGAAGATGCCGAGGAGGCCGCCAAGTCCGATTTGAATCGGTTCGCGTCGGGCTTCCAGAGCTACTGCGATGCCACCAACGGCAGTCCTCTTCTGAAGGCGTTGCCCGCGAACTTGGAGCCGTTGGAAAAATATTTGGGCGAGCCGCTCTCGGCGACATTCAAAACCGGCAAGTACAAAGTATTCTGGTCGGCCCGCGCCACTCAAATGATCTTGGCGTGCGAGAAAGACGCCGAGACCAAAGGCGGTTGGATTTGTACGCGGCACGGGGATGTCAAGAAAATGACGGCCGCCGAGATTCAAAAAGAACTCGGCAAGTGACTCGCGTCTCGAACCGGAGCCGGATATGCGCCACTGGATTTT
>JAYTBD010000208.1:0-2034 GCA_043737155.1 Fimbriiglobus sp.
AACTCCTTCGGCCCGTGCCCGGCCTTGGTCCGCAGTTCCTCGATGGCGTCGATGACGGTGAGGATGTGGCCGTGGGCGAAGACGATGGCGTTGGCGACGATGTCTTCGGGGAGTTCGCGGGCGAAGCCTTCGATCATGCAAACGGCGTCGCGGGTCGCGGCGACGACGAGGTCGAGGTCGCTCTCTTCCATCTGCGTCTGCGTCGGCATCAAGATGAAATCTTCGCCGATGCGGCCGATGCGGACGGCGCCGATCGGTTTGGTGAACGGGATCGGCGACAGGTGCAGCGCGGCGCTGGCGCCGATGATGCCCAAGATGTCCGGGTCGTTCTCTTTGTCGGAGGCCATGACCGTGGCCATGACTTGGACTTCGTTCAAGTAGCCGACGGGGAATAGCGGGCGGATCGGCCGGTCGATGAAGCGGGAGACGAGGGTCTCCTTGGTGCTCATGCGCGTTTCGCGCTTGATGAAGCCGCCGGGGAACTTGCCCGCGGCGTACGTGCGCTCGCGGTACTCGACTTGGAGCGGGAAGAAGTCGCGGCCGGGGATGGCGCCGCCCGAGGTGGCGGCGGTGAGGACGACGGTCTCACCCAATTGGGTGACGACGGCGCCGTGGGCCTGTTTGGCGAGCTTGCCGGTTTCGAGGACCAGCGTGGCGGAGCCGAACGGACGTTCGATACGGGTGACAGGCACTTTCGAGAACCCCTTCGCAATGTTGCGGCGGGGTGGACGGCACGGCCGACTCGTCCGACGGGGAGCGGAGCCGGCTTCGGGGATTGCGGGGGAGCCGAGGTTACTTGCGCAGGCCGAGCTTGGCGATGACTTCCATGTACTTGGGGCGATCCGTCTGGCGGAGATACTGGAGCAGGCCCGCGCGCTGACTGACCATTTTCAACAGACCCCGCCGACTCGAAAAGTCTTTTTTGTGGGTCCGCATGTGGTCGGTCATGTAAATGATGCGAGCGGTCAGCAGCGCGATTTGCACGGGCGGTGAGCCGGTGTCGTTTTCATCGCGTTTGAATTGCTGAATCAGGCCGAGTTTCTGTTCCTTGTTGGTCGCCATGCCGCAGTCTTCCTCGTTGAACTCGGACCGACGAGCCGGAGCCGGTCTGGTCGAGCATCCCCCGTTGTTCCCGCCGTACACCGACGCCAACGGTTGTGTTGAGCCATTTTGAGATGGAGGTACGTTATCAAGTCCGGGGGATATGGCAAGTGAGCCGGTCGAAAAGGGTGTGGCAACGATTCTCGGAGTTCCTTCGGATCGGTCTGATTTCGTAGTGGACCGTCCTTCAACTGTAGGGGCACCCCTTGTGGGTGCCCGCGAACGGAATGCCCGAGTCCATTGGCCAAAATGGAGCGGGCTCCGGCATCCCTTTCCAGGGCACCCACAAGGGGTGCCCCTACATTTTAGCGCGTTTACCCCCCGGTACACCGCCGCCGGCGTGTGCGTGCGGCGTATCATGGTCCTTATTCCCGAGGATCGGTCATGAATGCCGCGGATCTGCGATTGCACCGGACGAAAATCCTGGATGCGAACCGCGAATATCTGCACAATTTCTTGGCCACCGATCCGTTCGCCAAGTGGCGGACGACCACAATGCCGGAGACTATGGCCGAGCGATCTCTTTTCCATGGGATCCAGATCTTGCTGGTGGAATCGGACAATGCGGATGGGTTCGCCTATTTGAGAAGGTGCTCGACGATAGTTGAAAAAGCGGATCGCGACGACATATACCGATCGGGCAACTGTTCGCGGATGTATCCTCTCAACCGTGCAACCGCCGGTGCAGTGCTCGCGGGCTTCCGGGCCGGTGCCGACGACTACGTGACCAAACCGTATCACGTGGGCGTATTGGAGGCGCGTATCGCAATCGGCGCCCGCGGAACGAAACGACCGCGTGAAGTCTTTGGATGCGGCCTTGCTCCACACTCAACAACCGAGTGAGCCGATGATCGCTTGATTTGACTCGGCTCGGAACGCGGCCTCGGCGGATATCTCAACTCCCCTCGGAACCCGGAGCTTCGTCCAACACCT
>JAYTBD010000209.1:0-2029 GCA_043737155.1 Fimbriiglobus sp.
TCGCCCGAGTGGGGGAGGAACGGGTCGGACGCATCGGGCAACAATTGCTTCACGCGTACCGCCTGTGCGATCAGTTCGGCGCACTCCGCTTCGCCCAAGCGCCCGGAGTTGAGCAGCAAGTCGTATTGGCTGAGATCATTGGGATCGGATCCGACCAGAGCGATCTGCAACGCGTTACGAACGCCGTCGCGTGCGGCGACTTCGAGTTCCGCTTCCGAGGGGGTCAATCGGAGCCACTGTGTGAAGTAGGCGACACGCTGGGCCAATGGGGCGATCACGCGGACGTTGACCGTCGTCGCCTCGGGGAGCAATTCGCCGACCCCCCGGCCGACCAGCACCATTTCGCCTTTGGCGGCCAGCACGAAGGCGAGCCGGAGCAACTCGGTTTGGTCGCCGCCGCCGAGGTGCCGCGCATCGAGTTGTCGCGCGTGTTCGAGGTTCGCCCAAGCCAACGCTTCGGCCGGCACGTCGGCCAGCAGTTCCGCCTTGGCCGATTCGCTCTGCACGAGGTAGCCGAGCATTTCTTGATCGAAAACTTGCCAGCCGAGAAGTTGCCCGACCCGCTTGGCGATGCGCCCGCCGCGCGCCCCGGCTTCGCGACTGATGACGACCGTCAAACCGCGCGGCGGGCGGGCGGCGATCCGCGGGGCGATATCCCCGCGATACCCGTGCAACGGGGAGAGAGCGGGGGAGCAGGCGGGAGCCACACGGACCATGCGAGAACCTCGAACTCGGAATCAGCTCCCGTCCTTGGGTTCCAGTCGACCGAACAACCACATGCCGAGGAGCGTCATCGCAACCGAGGCGCCGAGCAGGGCGACCCAAGCCGTCCCCGAGTCGGTAGGGGCGAACACATCCACATTCTCCGGCTTCGCCCGCGAGATCGCGGCGGCGGTCTCATTATAGAAGAGGGACCTAACGTAAAAGCTCAAACTCAATTGCTTCAGGCTCCCCGGGAGTGCGCCGACGAGCAGCTCGAAGAAAAATACATAGACGAGCCCGATCACCGCAGGCCACCGGAATACAGCGCCGATCAGATGGAACAGACTCCCGAACGCCAGCGATCCCGCGAGTACCGCCGGCCAATAGAGCACGAGCGCCCGCCGGCCGAATTCGCCGCCGCACAGGCAGAGCGCTGTGAAGGCGACCCCGCAGACGCCGACGCACCACGGCATCGTCCCCAAGTACTTGGCGAGGTAAATGGCCCAGCGCGGTAACGGCCGCGTCAGCAACCAGATGAGCGTCCGGCTCTCGCGCTCGGCCCCCATCGCACCGGAGGCGTAGGCGAGTGTGAACAGGGGTAGGAGGAACGAAAGGAAGTAACCGAAGACGACGGTGCGGACGAAGCCGAGGAATGCGTAGTCGTTCAAGAAGTCTTTGTCCAATAACATCGCGCGGTAGGCGCTCGACACGGCCACTTTCAGACCGAAGCCTTCGGGCGTGCTCGGGATCACCTCGTACATCGGCAAGCGCTCATCGCCGTACTCCTTGTACGTCATGGTGATGGGGTCGTCGCCCTCTTTGTCTTGCGGCGCGCTGACCTTGCGGGTCCGGGTTTCGAGCCGCCACCCGAGGTCGCCGCTGCCGACGACAAGGACCAATCCCGACAAAATCGCGAGCAAAGCGAACGCGACCCAACCGAGTTGCCGGACTTTGCCGTGGCGTTTGAGGGAGAAGACGACGAGTGCGCCGAACGCCCGGAGTGCTGAAGTCTGCGGAGGAGGCATTCCCAATCCCGTCGGTGCTCGAACGTCCGGGGAATTGTACGAGGCGGGCCGTCGCCGCAACTCGGTTCCGCTGTGGCCCGAGCTCGTCCAGTTCGTCCAGTTCGTCCAGTTCGTCCACGCAGGGGTGGCACTCGAGCTGGACGAACGATTCAGCCCTCACCGCAGTTGAGCGATTCCATCTTGAAAGCCTCGCGCCGGTGTCGCAGTTTTCGAACTCGGCGCGGAGAGAAGTGCGGGAAAACCGGTCGCAAAGCGCGCAGATAGGCCGCAGACACACCGAAAATGTACTCCTATTGAAGGGC
>JAYTBD010000210.1:0-5131 GCA_043737155.1 Fimbriiglobus sp.
TCAAGCGGATGTTCACTCCGAGAGAAGATTTTCGATGTTTGCTCGACCTAAGCTTCGCAGAAGTGCAATGTTACGATTTGGAATTTCGGCCAAAAATTCTGGATCGTCGGCGACCTTGCTGACGCTCTCTTCCCGCAGGAGGTGAAGCATCGGATGTGGGGAGCGATTGGTGAAATTTTCCACGGCGTCGTGTTCTGTGCCGGCGAAGCGATAATCGGGATGGAAACTGGCGATTTGAATGACCCCGATCAAACCCAGAGATGCCAGCAGCTCATCCGCTTCGCTCAGAAAATCGTTGTAGTCGAGGAAGTCCTGCAGAACGAACGGATGGATGAGGATCGTCGTTTCCACGGACGAGGTCGCAGACAAATCGCGGAGTTCTCGTTCGAGATCGATACGCAATTGATCCGTGCTTTTCGCATCGCTAACCGAGTAGCGGATCATTTCGCCGTCGAACACCCGCCGGGCGAACGGGCAGAGATTCAGCCCGATCACGATGCGTTCGATCCAGCGACGTGTCGTTGCGACGGGGTCACTCAACATTCTTGTACTTCGGGGCAATGGCCACCGTCCCGAAGCCGAGCGCTTTCTTGATCGGGATCATCTCGCCGACGTCGTTGCCTTCGACGAGGTGCCCGGCCCATTGGAAGATGTACCCGGTGACGAACGCGGTCGCGCCCCAATACCACTCGACGAAGAACGGCAGGATCAACCCGGTGATCGCCAGTGGAATGCCGAGCATGTGGATCGCGAAGTTGAACCAGTGTTGGTGGCGCTGGAGCCAGTTCAACCGCGCGGCCTTGGCGAAACGCAAGGAGTGATGGGCGATCGGAAAACGGGGCTTGGGTTGTGTTTCTTCCATGGGGTTCAAGATAGTCGTCGGTGGGATGCAGAGGAGGGAGGGCCACGAAAAGGCACGATAAGACACAAAAATTGGAAGAAGGGGCAGCGAATCTGAGCCAGTCCTCTCCGGTCTTCGTTTTGTGCCTTCTTGTGCCTTTTCGTGGCCTGCTTCTCAATGTGCTTTCCCACTTGAGCCAATCTGCCTATCTTCCAATTCCTCATGGCAATTCCGATCACCCATCCGGAATCTTCGGTAAACTCCGCACCGCCCAATGCCGATAAGCGAGAGGACGCTTTGCGGAGTCGGCCGTCGGGGGAATGGCCGACCGCGCAAAGGATGGGGGCGGCACTATGCGGAAGATTCGCTGGAAAGCTCGGTTCGTCGGCGGGTTGATCGCGCTCACCGGGCTGGGCTCGGCGGGGTGCAAGAATCAACTCTTCCTCGAACCGGCCGACTGGAAAGAAGCCAAACGCCCCAATATTCCGCTGACGCTGGAGACGCACCCGCACGATCCGATCGTCCCACCGGTGGTGCAAGCCGGGGTCAAGCCGGCCACGGTCAACGATTCCGCGCGGACCACGCGGGCGCTGAGCCTGAAAGAAGCGATGGCCATCGCCATCGAGCAGGGGAACATCGGCAGCGGGTTGAACGGGACCGATAACCAAGCGCTGCCCCAATTCAACGGCCAAGGCACCTCGGGCACGGACACGATCAAAGCCTTCGTGCTCGACCCGGCCATCGCGCAAGTCGAAGTCGAGCGGACGCTGTCGAAGTTCGACGCGCGCTGGATCAGCAGCCTGACGTGGGCGAAGCAGGATCAAGCGACATTGAGCTTGCAGCAAAGCTTCTCCAACGGGGACTCCGCCAGCTTGACGAGCACGCTCGCCAAGCCGCTGCCGACGGGGGGCATCGCCGGGATCACGACGAGCATCAACTATTTGAACCTCGCCAGCGCGCCGACGAACAGCCAGTTCATCGCGCTCAACACGTCGTACACACCGCGCGTCCAGTTCATCTTCGAACAACCGCTGTTGCAGGGCTTCGGCATCGAAGCGAACCAACTGCTGCCCGGCCACCCCGGTAGCACGCTCATCCCCGGCCTGCGGCCGAGCGGGACGAGCAACTCGGGCATCTTGGTATCGCGCGTCCGCACGGAGCAGGCCAAGTCCCAGTTCGACACGCAGATCAACCAATTGCTGTTCAACGTCGAACAGGCGTACTGGAATCTGTACTCGGCTTATTACAACAAGTACGCCCAGGAAGTCGGTCTCGAACAAGCCTTCGGGCTGTACAGCAAGTTGAAGATCCGCGTCGAGGCGGGTAACGGTGCCCCCTATTTGCGGGAACAAGCCGAGGCCCAGTATTGGCTCTTCCGCCAGCAAGTCGTGACCGCCCGTCAGCAAGTGCTGGAATCGGACCGCGTCCTGCGGGGTCTACTGGGGTTGAAGTCCAACGACGGCACCGTGTTCATCCCGGCCGACGCGCCGCTGAAGGCGCCGTTCTCGCCCGACATCGACGCCGTGTATCGAGAGGCCTTGCAAACCCGGCCCGAGTTGATGATCGCCCGACAAGAGGTGAAAGTCCGCCAACTCGATTTGATGGCCCAGAAGAACCTCCGCCGGCCCGACCTCCGGTTCTTCAGCAGCTACGACGTCAACGCTTTGGGCCAAAGCCTGTCCGGGGAAGCGCCGGATAACTCGCTCGCCAACCTGCGGATGAACCAGTTCAACAGTTGGCAGGTCGGCCTGCGGCTCGACATGCCCCTCGGCTTCCGCGACGCCAACTCCTTGACGCGCCAATCGCAGTTGGCCCTGTGGAAGAGCTACGAGCAACTCCGCGACTCGGAGCGCAAGATCTACGACGGCATCGTCGACGCCGTGCGCCAGATGGAACTCGGCTACGCTACCAACAGCATCAACGAGGCCCGCAGTAAGGCGCTGCTCGAAGTCGTCCGCCAGCAGAACTCCCGCCTCGGCAACATCAAGGAAGAGGATTACATCGGCCAGCTCAACGGCTTGATCCAGAGCCAGCGCGACTTGGCGACCGCGATCTCGGATCAGTACCGCGGCTTGGCGAACTACAACGCCGCACTCGCCCGGCTCGAATACGTGAAGGGGACGATCCAGCAGTACAACAACGTGAGCGTGGCCGACGGCCCGCTCCCCGCGTTCGTGCAGAAAAAGGCGGCGGATCACTTCCGCGCCCTCAGCTCGTCGATCAAGCTCCGCGAGCACCCCGCCGACGGCCCCGGCATCGTGGCCCCGCACGCGATCGACCCGATGCAAACCTTCCCGCTCCCGCCCGGACCGCAAGGCGCACCCGCGATCCCGGCCCCCGGTGGGAATCTACCCGGCCTGCTCCCGCCGCCGATGGCGATGCCGTCGTCGGGCCAATCCGCCGCCTCGTCGACGAAGTCGTGGAGCGTGTGGCAAACGCAACCGACCCACTCCGGCATCCCCGGCACCGTGCCGACAATGTTGAGCCCGGTGCCAACGGTCGGCACCGAAGGCTCCGGGACCTTCAAACAGAACGGCAGCGTGACCCTGCCGATGCGCCCGACCCCCGGGATCACGCCGATCGTCCCGGCGCCCCCGGGGACGCTATCGGGGCCGACGACGCCGATCTTGCAGATTCCGCCGCAGTAGATCGTACGTAGGACAGGCCGCCGGGCCTATCCTCATTGGTATGATGCTCAGCATCATGCGGATCTTCGTCTACGAACACATCACCGCTCACGGAATCGGCCGCGAACCCGGTTCGATCGAGCACTCGCTTTTCGTCGAGGGGCGGGCGATGTTCTCGGCCATCCGAGACGACTTCGCGGCCATCGCCGGCGTCGACGTGCTGACCGGTTCGCCCGACGAGTTCGCCGCTCTCGCGGCAGCGGCCGATTGGACGTTCGCCATCGCCCCGGAAACCGACGGGGTGTTGCTAGACTTGGCGAAGGAGGTCGAACGCGTCGGCGGACGTTGGCTCGGGCCGGGGTCGGAAGCGATCGTGTTGACCTCGGACAAATTCGCGATGTTCCAACATTGGCGCACGTACGGTGTGCGGACTCCGCAGACCGTTTTGTGGCCAGAGCTACCCCCGAGTTGGCCCTGCGTGGTGAAGCGCCGCGACGGAGCCGGATCCGAGGGGATGCGGCTGATTTCGAGTGAAGCCGAGTACCGCTCGGTTCGAAGTGCGATGATCGCCCAATCGTTCTGTCCGGGTATTCCCACGAGCGTTGCCTACATATGTGATCCTCCCGAACTGGGAAGAATTTCAGTCGCTCTGCCTCCGACGTTCCAAATGATTTCGCCCGATGGCCAATTCCGCTACGGCGGCGGCCTCATACCCATCGAGCCGGAGTTGGAGCGTCGTGCGGAACGATTGGGCCGACGAGCGTTGCGGGGCGTTCCCGGATTGCTCGGCTATGTCGGCGTCGACTTGTTGCTCGGCGACGCAGCCGATGGCAGCGAGGACTTCGCAATCGAAATCAATCCGCGATTGACCACGTCCTACGTCGGGCTGCGGGCGCATCTCGGCGGGAATCTCGCGGAACTGATTCTGGAAATCGCGAATGGTTCGCAAGGTGCCGTGCGTGTGAATGCCCGCGGTCGCGTCGCGTTCTCCGCCTCAGGAAACATCCGCGTCGATACCGCTTCCGACCACTGGCACGACCCCTCCGAATTTTCGGAGAATCGGACTTTCTTTTCGTGACGCCGCTGTTATATTTCGGTGAATCGCCCGGGGTGGTACCGGGTGAATCAGAAGGAATCGGGTCGGAAATCGCGTTCGCGTCGAGCTTCGTACGGCGAGTCGGTCACGAGTAGGAATGGCAAGGCGATCCGCACTTCTCCATGTACTCCCAGCACCGAACCCCTCACGCGGTCCAGCCGGAACGCCCTCGCATCACCCTTGCTCCGGCACGGTCCTGCTGCGTCTCCCCCGAATCCTTCGCGCCCGCCGATGACCGGCGGCGCGCCGGTTGGCATGGGCGGTCGAACCGAGTCCGAGTTCGCCGACCCCGGGGATTTCGCATGAGCGTCAAGAATTTGTACGTCGGGAACCTGGCCTTCGGAACGACCAACGAAGACCTGCAGGCCGCCTTCGGCCAATTCGGGACGGTGGTCAAAGCGCAAATCATCATGGACCGGGAGACCGGCCGGTCCCGCGGCTTCGCGTTCGTCGAAATGGCCGACGGCGTCGAGGAGGCCATCCACGCCATGAACGGCGCCGATTTCCAAGGTCGCCAGTTGACCGTCAACGAAGCGAAGCCCCGCGAAGAGCGTCCGCGCGGCGGAG
>JAYTBD010000211.1:0-5129 GCA_043737155.1 Fimbriiglobus sp.
GCGGGGTCGATCATACTTGCCGGGTCGCCGAACTGCCCGGCAAAGTGCTGGACCTGAAAGTGGAGGGGGCTTTCGGCGACTGGAACCCCCTGACGATCACCTACCGGGCAACTACCTACACCAAATTCACAACCACACACATCATCAATTCCGTCGATGGGCGTCCGTGGACCGCGGCAGAAGAAAAGCAACGCCAAGAGAAGCTCAAGCGCGAAGGCAAACTTGCGTCGCCGGACAAAAAGTAACCTCAACCCCCCGCCGCGCCGGCGGCGATGGCGGACTCGCGGTCGATGTTCTTCTTCTTCAACTTCGTGTGCAGCGTATCCCGGCTGATACCCAACACCCGCGCCGCTTGGCTGACGTTGCCGGACGTCTGCCCCAGCGCTTTGATGATGGCCCACGTTTCCAAATCGTCGATGTCCAAGCTGCTCGGCGCGTCCGCCGAGACCGGCTTCGCCGGCGTCGGCTCGCTCAGCCCCGTCAGCGGGAGCATCTCCGCTTCGATCACTTCCGATTCGCTCATCGCCGCGGCGCTCTCGAGCACCGCCCGGAGCTGGCGCACATTCCCCGGCCACTGGAAGACGAACAGCTTCCGCTCGGCGGCGCCCGACAGGCGGAACGAACGCCGGCATTGGACCGAGAGCCGCTCCAAGAAGAACCGCGCCAGTTCGACGATGTCCTCGGCGTGCTCGCGCAGCGGCGGCACGCGGATCGGGATGACCTTCAATCGGAACAGCAGATCCTGACGAAAACGGCCCTGTTTCACTTCCTGCTCGAGGTCGCGGTAGGTCGCGGCGATCACGCGGACTTCCACGGCGATGTCCTTGACGCCCCCGACGGGCCGGAAGCTCTTCCCTTCGATGACGCGCAGCAGCTTCGCTTGGCACTCCGCCGAAAGCTCCGCGACTTCGTCGAGGAAGAGCGTGCCGTCGTCCGCTTGTTCGAACAGCCCGGTATGGTCGATGTCGGCCCCGGCGAACGACCCTTTGCGATAGCCGAACAACTCCGCTTCGAGCTGCGGGGGGGCGAACGCGGCGCAATTGACGACGACCAACGGCCCGGATGCGCGCGGTCCGTGCTTGTGCAGCGCCAGCGCGACGAGTTCCTTCCCGGAGCCGCTCTCCCCTTGGATGAGCACCGTGAAAGGCATCGGCGCCGCCCGGCCGATCTGCTGCCGCAGGTTCATCATCGCGGAGCTGTCGCCGATGAGTTCGTCGGCCACGGCGGAGGAGCCGCGCAGCCGGGAGTTCTCCGCTTCGAGCTTGCGGCGGTGCCGTTGGCTTTCCAAAGCCGGCGCCAAGTACCCGGTGATCGCTTCGAGGAACTTCACATCGCGCTCGCTGAAGCCGCGTCCGATGCGGTAGGCGTGCAGTGCGGCCAGCGGCTCCCCGGCGGAGCTGCCGATGGGCAAACAGACGGCATCGTGGTAGGCCGACAAGCTGCCCGCGGTGCCGATGTTGATTTTGTCGTCGCCGAAGAGCCAGACGGTCCGGCGGAGTTCGCGGACGCGCTCGGTGAGGCGCTTGCTCAGGGGCACATCGACGGCGACGCGCTCGGGCAGCACCATTTTCGGCGTCGGCTCGGCGGGGTCGAGGCTCAGGTAGCCGACGAGCGCGGCCGAAGTCTGATTCAACACCGTTCGCAGCGTCAGGCGGATCAGTTCTTGGGCGTCGGCCGTGTTCACCGCGACGGTCATGTAGCGGGCGAGGGCCGTGAGTTCGTCCATCCGCAGGTTGGTGTCGTCGTCGGTCTCTTCGCCGGCCGTCGGGATGACGACGGGGGAAATAGGCGTGGGGTCGCGGTTGACGAACGGATGGGCTTGGGTGGGCCGGTACTCGGTTTGAATTGTCGCCGACGTTTTGGTGGGGTTCGGCATCGGCGGTGGAGTCAGGCTCGACACGGACGCCGGCTGCAGCATACTGCCGATGTTCGTGGAGTAGCGGAACTTCACGTGTCCGACTTGCAGCTCGGCGCCGTCGATCAGTTCGATGACGCTGCTGATCTTGTTGCCCGCGACCTTGGTCCCGTTGAGGCCGAAGTCGCGCAGGAGCCAGCGCCCTTCTTCGAAGTAGACTTTGGCATGCAAGCGCGAAACGAGGTCGTCGCGGACGACGAACACGTTGTCGCGGCTGCGCCCGAAGGTCACGGTGAGGCCCGGCGCCAGATCCACCGCCGCCGGGGTGCACTCGCCGGTTTCCACAGAGATACGTGCGCGCATAATTGACTCGGGAGGGGCAATCCCCCGCGGACGCCACGTTCACCGCGCCGCGACCGTCCGCATCATCGATTCAGCCTAGCACGCGAATTCCGCTTTCGCGCGGCGGTGCAAGGGTTACGGCCGAACGTCGGACAGCGACGGCCGCCGGCAATATAGTACGCGGGACCGCCAAATTTCTCGCCCTCGGACGAACGCCATGCTGCAAACGCTCATCGAAGGCCCCGTTTACGTACTGGGCGACAACGTCGATACCGACCAAATCATCCCGGCCCATTACCTGACGTACAACCCGTCGATCCCCGCGGAATACCGCATGTTCGGCAAGTTCGCCCTCTGCGGCGTGCCGAACGAGGGCGCCGGCTTACCCAAAGGGCACGTTCCGTTCCACGGCGCCGCGGACGAGTTTATCTCGCCGTACAAAATCGTCCTCGGCGGCAAGAACTTCGGTTGCGGCAGCAGCCGGGAGCACGCCCCGATCGCCTTGGCCGCCGCGGGGATTTTGGCGGTCATCGCCGAATTCTACGCGCGCATCTTCTACAGGAACGCCGTCAACGGCGGTTATCTCACGCCCATCGAGAGCGAAGGCCGACTGATCGACACCATCTGCACCGGGGATGTGCTGCGCATCGACCTGACCACCGGCGAGTTGCTGAACAAAACGACGGGGGACTCGTGGAAGCTGAAGCCGCTCGGCGAGATCGCCCCGATCTTGGACGCGGGCAACATCTTCGACTACGCGAAGAAGGTGGGGATGCTGAAGGGGTGAAGGGGTTAAATTTCCTCGGCGCCATCTTCTTCGAACAAGTCGACCTTCGGCTTATTCGCCTTTTCCCGCCGGGCTTTCTTGAAATTCGCGTGCGGTGTAGCCGAGGGATGATCGGCTCGGTGAGTGCCCGCAAGCAGGCCTTCAATCGTCAATAACTGGACGCGCGAGCTCTTCTTGCCCGTCGGCGATAGGTCGATGGTTTTCCATTCGAAAAAACCGGCCGAAGCCGCGTCTTTCTTCATCCCGGCCGTGGGCTCTTTGAGTGAGATGAGAATCGCGATATCGGCTTTCTCACGATCCCTGACGTGATTGAGCGCCCGCACGTCGTCCGCCTTCAAGTCTCCACCTTTCACGCTGACGACGATCTTGCGGGCTTCGGTGTCCGGCACATCGTAGAAGAATTTCAGCCCATCGATACCGCCGTCGGCCCCTTTCTTCTTGCCTTGGTAAGGCTGCGCTTCGATGAGCGTGACCGCCCACCATTGGAATTGGTATTTGTCGCGCTCGGCGAGATCCCGGGCCGATTCCAAATCTTTCGGAGTGCCGTGGACGTCGAATTTGCATTTCTCTTTGAAGGCGTCCTTGAGTCGCTTCTCAATCAGGCCGACGGCGAGGCAAGTGATGTCGATGCCGATCCAATTGCGCTTCAATCTGTGAGCCGCGTGCACGGCGGTACCGCAACCGCAAAACGGATCGAGCACGACATCGCCGGGATTGCTAGACGCGGAAATGATGCGACTCAGCAATCCCAGGGGCTTTTGCGTTGGATAGCCCAATCGCTCCGGGTCGTTGCGGTCGCTTATCCACCGCACATCATCGTCGATCGGATTCTGCGTACCCCATACCGAGCCATTCGTGAAGGGTTGATAAGCCCAAATGTCTTGCAGGGGAACACCGGGGCTCTTTTGTAGGTATTGTCGGTATTCGGGAAGCCAACTTTGATCGACGATCATTCCGTTATCGGCTAGGTAATCGAGTTTGTCGTGGAGAGGCAATTCTTCAATACCCAGTTCTCGCGCCAAAGCGCGCGGGAACGCCCAATGCCGCCCTTTCGAGGTCGGATCGTATTGACGCCATTGCGTCCCGCTCGCGCCTTTTCGCGTGCCGGCACCAGTCAGTGTTTGGCAGCGATAATTGCCAATGTTATCAGTCTTGTTGAAGAAAGTTTGAATGTACCCTTGCGCGTACGGCGAATAGAGTCGGTTCCAGGTGAATTCATCGGATCGTGTGTAAAAAAGGATTGTGTCGTGGATGGGGCCGAAACGATTCGCCGAATTGTGTGCTCCGGAGCGCCTCCAAATGATCTCGCTCCGAAATCCCGATTTGCCGAATACCCCATCGAGAAGAATCTTGAGGTAGTGGCTCGCGGTCGGGTCGCAGTGCAGATACAGAGACGCTGTCGGTTTCATGACCCGATGCAATTCTAGGAGGCGACTGGCCATCATCGTGATGTATGCCATCATGTCGCTCTCTTTTAGAAACTCGCGCAGGGCGCGAATCATCAATGCCACATCGGTGTTCGCCTGCTTCAGGAGTTCAAAATATTCCCCTTCAGCCTGTTCACCCCAATGCCAAGAGTCCTTGAACGCTGCAATTTGTGCTTCGCTTTTATGACCCTTGGGCGTGTTGAAAAGCAGGTTGTAATCGCGCTTGGAATTAAATGGTGGATCGAGATAGACGAGATCGATCGATTCATCCTGAATCGATTCGCGCATGACTTGCAGATTGTCGCCGTAATACAGGTGATTCACCGATTCCCCCGTAGTTTTGAATGAGTGTATTCGGTCATCGAACAACGGCCCACCGTGAAACGCTATCAACCTCCCACCAGCGCACGGAGCGGCTTCGGCGCCGCTTCCCACGAGGCCGCGTACGTCGTTTCCAACGGGATGTTCACATACCAGCCCGGCGCGAGGAACAGCGGCGCGTCGGGCAGCGCGTCGCCGACGGCGACGGGGTCGACGTACGCGGTCATGTCGCCGCCCGCGTCGTAACTGGCCACCGTCAGCGGCTTGTCCGCGGGTCGCGCTTCGAACGGCTCGTCGGTGAGCTCTTTCCAAATGACCTCGTGGATGCCGGCCGGGTCGCGCGGCGTCGGGGGGAACAGGTCGATAATCAAAAGGCTGACGCCGCGCCGGAGGAATT
>JAYTBD010000212.1:0-5128 GCA_043737155.1 Fimbriiglobus sp.
GAGATGGACGGCCACATGACCAGCACGGTCTACTCGGGTACCGCGGCGGTGAGGAAGGCCGCGGAATTCCGCCCCGACCTCGTCTTCTGCGACATCGGCGCCCGACTTGGACGGATACGAAGTGGCGCGGCGGCTCCGGGCGAACGCCGATCTGTCGGGTTCCTTCTTGGTCGCGCTCACCGGGTGGGGGAGTCAAGAGGACAAGCGCAAAACCAAGGAAGCGGGCTTCGCTCAGCATCTGATCAAGCCGGTCGAAATCGCCGAAATCGAGACGATCATCCGGCGGGTGCTGGCGATGGGATCGAAATGAGCTGCCCGTCCGCGATCGCGTAGATCCGATCCCCGGACGCCGGGGAGACCGACGCCGTCCCGGTCATCGATCCGAAGGCCGGCAAAATGCCCGCGCTCGGCCCAAACCAAAAGCAGGGGAGCCGGAACTGCTCCCGGCCGCGCCCGTACAAACTGATGCCGGGGTGGAGATGGCCCGCCAGTACGTATCCGTCGGCGCTCGGCTCGGGATGATGCCGGAAGCAGAAGGGCGGATCGGTCAGCGCGAGGGTCTCCCAATCGTCGCCCCAACCGGGAGGGGGAAGCCCGGCCCGGTCGTGGTTGCCGCGCACGAGTTCGATCTGCAATCCCGGATGGGCCGCGCGCCAGCGTTCGAGTTCGTCGAGCAGCCCCGGCGTCCGCCCCTCCCGCGCGTGCCAGAAATCGCCGAGTACGATGAGTCGATCGGCCGCCGTGTCTCGCAGTGCGAGCTCCAATCGGGAGAGCGTCACCTCCGCGCCGCCGGGCACCGGGACCGAATCGGCGCGGAAGGCGTCCGCCTTGCCGAAGTGCAAATCGGCGACGACGAGCGTCCGCTCCGCGGGCCAATGCAGCGACCGATCCGGCCGCAACACGATCTGTTCCCCCGCGAGCAGCAGTTCCGCATTCATACGTTCGCCGGCCCCGCCTTGCGCTCGAGATCAGCGACGATCCGCCTGACGCGGTCGGCCAACTTCTCGGACGAAAGCGATTCGCGCAAGCGGTCCACGAGCAAGGGAAACGCCAGCGGTGTCGGCCGCGGCGGATCGACCACCACGATCGCGCTCGCCGCGATCCGTTCGAGCGCCCGCTTCAGTCGGCTGCCCTCGAACTGGCGTTCGAGCACTTCGCGGCGGGCTTGATGTAACAAAAGATTATCCGGGTCGTATTCGCGGAAGACCTCGTAGAACAGGCCGCTCGACGCCTGCAATTGCTTGGCGGAGCGACCGGCATGGGGCAATCCCGGCGACACCAAACCGGAGACGCGGGCCACTTCGCGGAACTGTCGCTTCGCCAACTCGGCGGCGTTCAACGATTCGAGCACGTCGTCGGCCAACCCCTCGGGGCTGAGCAGTCCGGCGAGATCGACGGCCAGTGGATCGAGCGGATCGCGCGACATCAGTTCGAAGCCGTAGTCGTTGGCCGCAAGGCTGAAGCTCTGCGGTCGCAAGCGCGAAATTCGGTAGGCCAGCAGTGCCGCCAATCCCTCGTGGACGAGCCGCCCTTCGAAAGGGTATACGAAGAGGTGATGACCATCGCGGGTCGTCAGCCGCTCGACCAGCAACTCGTCGGGGGCGGGAATGTGCGACCACCGCGCTTGGATATCGAGGATCGGCCGGAGGGCGATCAACTCGGGGTCGTCGAAAATCCCGCGGCGGGCTTCATCGAGCTTGAGCCGCAGCGCCGCCGCGAGTTCGTTGGACAAGGGCATCCGCCCGCCAGCCCAGCGCGGCACGGTATTCGGCGCGCGCTTGGTCAGCTTGACGCGGACGGTCATTTCGAACAAGCGGACGAATTCGAGGACGCGGCCGGCAAAGGTGAAGCGGTCGCCGCGCTTGAGTTTCGCCCCGAACGATTCCTCCACGGTGCCCAACCGCTTGCCGCCCATGTAGCGCACCTCCATGCTCGCATCCGCGGAAATGGTGCCAACGGACATGCGGTGTCGGCGCGCAATCTTCGCGTCGGGTACGGTGTATACGCCGTCGTTCACGGAGACGCGTCGGTATTCCGGATAGGCCCGCAACGCCTCGCCGCCGCGGGTGACGAAGTCAAGGACCCACTCCCATTCCGACCGCGTCAGATCGCGGTAGGCGTGGGTGGTCCGCACTTCCGCCAGCAATTCGTCGGCGCGGAACCCGCCGCCGAGCGCCGAGCTGACCGCGTGCTGGGCGAGCAGATCGAGCGGTTGACGGATCGACTCCCGGCCTTCGATGGCCCCGGCCATCGCGGCGCTGCGCGCGGCGGCGACTTCCATCAATTCGAGCGCATTCGTCGGCACGCACGTCACCCGGCTGACCACGCCGGGTTGGTGGCCACTGCGGCCGGCGCGCTGGAGCAGCCGGGCCACCCCCTTCGGACTGCCGATTTGAACGACGCGATCCACGGGGGCGAAATCGACGCCGAGGTCGAGGCTCGACGTGCAGACGACGCAGCGCAGCGTGCCGGCGCGCAGTTGATCTTCGACCCAATCGCGGGCCGCGCGGTCGAGCGAGCCGTGGTGCAGGGCCATGATCCCGGCCCAGTCGGGCCGGGCGGCGAGGATCGCCTGGTACCAGATCTCCGTCTGCGAGCGGGTGTTGGTGAAGACGAGGGCCGAGCGACCGCCGTCGAGTACGGCGATCACCTGCGGAAGCAGGGTCAAACCGAGATGGCCGGCCCAGGGGAAGCGTTCCATCTTGGGCGGGATGACGCTGTCGATCTCGACCGCCTTCGGGATGCGACCGCGGATGATCCGACCCGTGCGACCGACTCCGACGAGGGCGGCGAGCGCTTCGTCCAAGTTGCCGAGCGTCGCGGACAGCCCCCAGACGCCGAGACCGGGTCGGTACGTCCGCAAGCGCGCGAGGGCGAGTTCGGTGAGCACGCCGCGCTTCGAACCCAGGAGTTCGTGCCATTCGTCGACGACGACGCAGCGGAGATCGGCGAATCGCTCCCGCGCATCGGCGTGCGTCAGAAACAGCGACAAGCTCTCGGGCGTGGTGACCAGTACCGTCGCCAGCCGTTTCTTCTGCCGATTCCGCATGGCCGAACTGGTATCGCCGGTGCGGGTGCCGACGTCCCAATTCAACCCCAGCGGCGCGAGCGGCAGTTCCAGTGACAACGCGGTGTCACCGGAGAGCGCCCGCAGCGGGGTGATCCAGAGGATCCGCAGCGGGGGAGGCAGTGCCAACGGCGGTTCCCCGAGGGCTTCGAGCACGGGGCCGAGGAACGCCGCGTAGGTTTTGCCGGTGCCCGTCGACGCGTGGATGAGGCCGCTTTCGCCGGCGCGGTAAGCCGCCCACGCCTCGCGCTGGAAGGGGAACGCTTTCCAACCCCGGCGCGCGAACCACTCGTCCGGGGTCATTCGCAGAACATCGACCGGCGCGGGCTTTTTGCGCGTCCGCGTCACGGCGCGCTCCCCGCGAGCAGGGCTTTCACCCGCTCGAGCGTGTCGGCGTCCCCCGGCGTTTTGTCCGTGCGCCGCCGCAGCATGCGCGGGAAGCGGACGGCGACGCCCGACTTGTGGCGGGTGGAAAGTTGGATCCCTTCGAAGCCGAGTTCGAACACGAGTTCCGGCGTCACCGTGCGCACGGGTCCGAACTTCTCGACGGTGTGCTTGCGCACGAACGCATCGACATCGCGTATCTCGGCGTCCGTCAGCCCGCTGTAGGCCTTGGCGAACGGCACGAGTTTGCCGTCGTCCCAAACGGCGAAGGTGTAGTCGGTGAACAACCCGCTGCGCCGACCGTGACCCTGCTGGGCGTAAATGAGCACCGCGTCGACGGTGAACGGCTCGATCTTCCACTTCCACCAATCGCCGCGCACACGGCCCACCCGGTACGGCGAGTTGCGCCGCTTCAGCATCATCCCTTCGACCCGGCGATCCCGGCTCGCGAGACGAATCTCGGCGAGGCCGGCCCAATCCGCGAACGCGATGCGCACCGACAGAATGATGGCGGGATCGTCGATTCCCGCCACCAATATTTCGAGCGCGGTCCGTCGTTCGGCCAACGGTCGTTCGCGGAGATCGCGCCCTTCGAACTCGATGACGTCGTACGCCATCAGCACGACCGGCACATCCGCGAGCAGCTTCTTCCCCACGGTTTTGCGGCCGATGCGCTTTTGCAAATCGGCGAAGGGGAGCACGGCGCCGTCCTTCCACGGCAGGATTTCGCCGTCGAGCACGGTGCCGTCGGGCAGCTTCGATGCGAGCTCTTTCAGTTCGGGGTAACGGTCGGTGACGAGTTCCTCGCCGCGCGACCAGACGAACGATTGCCCGCCGCGGCGGACGACCTGCGCGCGGATGCCGTCCCATTTCCATTCGGCTTGCCAGTCGTCCGGCGAGCCGAGTTGGGTCGGGGCACCTTCGAGCGGGTGGGCGAGGTAGAAGGGATACGGCCGGCTCAGCGCCGCATCGCCGGCATCGGCGGCGACGAGACCCTCGTAAAACGGCGCGTTCGGTTCCCACGTCCCCATGAGGCGGTGCGCCACGACATCCGCTTTCAAGCCGGAGACTTGGGCGATCGAACGCGTCACCAGAATTTGCGAGACGCCGACGCGGAACTCGCCGGTGATGAGCTTGTTCCACACGAAGCGCTGGAGGGCGTCCAACTCGGCCCACGCGGAGAGCACCGCGGCTTTTTGCTCATCCTCGGGCAGCGCGCGGAGCGGGAGCAATTTCGTTTCGACCCACTCCGCGAGCGGTCGATCCGACGCGCGCTCCGCGGGCGGTAGCAAAAGCGCGATGGTCTCGGCCACATCGCCGACGCTGTGGTAGCACTCGTCGAAAAGCCATTCCGACACGCCGACCATCTCGCGCGCCCAGAGCCGCATCCGTTTCGACGGAACCGCTTGGCGCGGTTTGCGACCGCTGAGGAAATAGACGGCCCACGCCGCATCGGCCGCCGGCGCCGCGCCGAAATAGCGCGCGAGAGCGGTGACCTTTTCGCCGGTGCGGGTCGTCTCGTCGAGGGCGGCATAGAGATCGGCGAAGGCCTTCACGCTGCTTCGACCTCCGGTTGTTCATCGTCGCCGAAGCGGGTGACGATCACATCCGCATCGGTGCCTTGCTCGCGCAGATAGCGTGCGAAGACCGCGGCGAAGCCGTGCGTGGCCAGCACTT
>JAYTBD010000213.1:0-5128 GCA_043737155.1 Fimbriiglobus sp.
TTCTATTGCAGCCGCGCGGCCATGCCGCATTTGAAAGCCCGGCAGGGGAGCATCGTCAACGTGTCGAGCGTCGCGGGGCAATCCGGGCAGGGCAGTTCGATCCCGTACTGCGCGAGCAAAGGGGCGCTGAACACGCTGACGAAATCGCTGGCGAGGGCGTTCGGACCGGACGTGCGCGTGAACGCGGTGGCGCCGGGGCCGATTCTGACGCGCTGGTTGGAAGGTCGGGATGCGCAGATTCAGAAATACTTGGAACAAGCTCCACTCGGCAAAGCCGCGACGCCGGAGGACATCGCCGATGCGGTGGTGTTCCTGGCCGTGGGCTCGGCGATGACGACGGGGCAAGTGCTGGTGGTGGACGGCGGTCGGACGATGTAGGACAGGCCGCCGGGCCTGTCCTACAAGCTTTGTGTTGGCAATGCGGACAGGCCCGGCGGCCTATCCTACAATCTGCGTGATCTTCAACCGCACGAACGGCTGGCGGTGGCCGCGGAGTTTGCGGATCGTCTTGCGGCGGCGGAAAAGCTGGGCCACCGTCTTCGTGCTCGGGAACTCGACGACTTCGCCGATCACTTTGGCACCCGCTACATGCGGCGTGCCGATCTGAGCGGCGCCGTTGTTTTCGATCAACAGCACGCTGGTCAATTCGACGGTGGCGCCCATTTCGACGTCGCGGTAGTCGATGACGACGGTGCCGCCCTCTTCGGCGCGGTATTGGCGGGAACCGTCTTCGAAAATCGCGTACATGGCGGGAATGTCCAAGTGAATCGGGAATTCGAGATTGTAGCCCCCGTCCCGCAGTTGGGTAGGGGGAATTCCGTCAGACCGCCGTGATGTTCAACTTCACCGGCACGTTCCCCTTGATGGCCCGGGAGTACGGACAGAACTCGTGCCCGGCCGCGACGACCTTCTCCGCATCGGCCTGCGAGATTCCGGCCACCTTCACGTTCAGCGTCACCGACAGCCCGAAGCCGCCGCTGTCGACGGTGCCGAGTTGCACTTCGGCCGCGACTTCGATGCTCGTCGGGGCGAGGTTGAGAGCCTTGGCCCGATTCTCGCACGCGCCGCCGAAGCAGGCCGCGTACCCGCAGGCGAACAGGTGTTCGGGCGTGGTCGTGTTGGGGTTGCCCGGCCCGCCCATCGATTTCGGCACCGACAAATCGACGCCGATCATCCCGTCGTCCGAAGTGGCGCGTCCGTTGCGTCCGCCGATCGCGGTACCGTTGGCCGTGGACATGACTTTCGTGAGCATGGCAAATCCTCCGAGTGGTGATGGAAGAGTTTTACGATGCGGTGGGAGATCTGTCCGCATACGCTTTCCCCGCCGCTTCGCTAAGATTCCCGTTCGCCCGACGAACGACCAGAGACCCGCCCGCGCCGGACCGCGTATGTCGCTGCTTTGCCCCCGCTGTTCCCGCGCGCTCGCCGAATCCGACGATTCGACCGAGGCGCCGCTGTTCTGCATGTTCTGCGGCCAGAAACTCCGCGATGAATCCGTCAACAGCACCGACGACACCATGGGTTACGAAGCCCCACCGGCGCTCGATTCGCAACACATGATCACCCGCTCGGTCGACGAAGGGGCAGTCGCAGTCCAGCGCGTCGCCGAGCAACCCCCGAGCAGCATCGGCGGCTACCGGCTCCTCAAGTTCATCGGCGCCGGCGGCATGGGCAGCGTTTACGAGGCCGAAGCCGATTCTTCCGGCCAGCGCGTCGCGGTGAAGTTGCTCTCGCGCCGACTCGCGTCGAACCCCGCCTCGGTCGAGCGCTTCCGCCAAGAGGGCCGGCTCGCCAGTCAGATCGCCCACCCGCGTTGCGTCTTCGTGCTGCGCGCCGATACCGACGCCGGCCGGCCGTACATCATCATGGAACTCATGCCGGGGCGGACGCTCAAGGACATGGTCGACGACCGCGGCCCGCTCCCCGTGGGCGAGGCGATCCTGCGGACCCTCGACGTGATCGACGGGTTGATCGAAGCGCACCGACTCGGCGTGATCCATCGGGACGTCAAGCCGTCGAACTGTTTTCTCACCGAAGATGACCGCGTGAAAGTCGGCGATTTCGGACTTTCCAAATCGCTCGGCACCAACCCGGACAAGCAGCTCACGCACTCGGGGGCGTTCCTCGGCACGGTGCTCTTCGCATCCCCGGAGCAAATACGCGGCGAACCGGTCGGCTACGACACCGACGTTTACGCGGTCTGCGCGACGCTTTACTACTTGCTGGCGGGGCAAGCGCCGCACCAGCACGAAAGCCTGACCGCGGCACTTGCCAAAGCGATTTCCGAACCGCCGCCATCGGTGCGCCTCCGCTGCCCGCTGGCGACGGTGGAATTGGATCGGCTCATTTTGAAGGGGCTGGAGCGCGACCGCGAGCGCCGGTTCCAATCGCTCGAAGAACTGCGCGAATCGCTGCTCGGATTGCTACCCGAGCGCCAACAACCGGCCCGCCCGCGCTCGCTGGTCTTGGCATACCTCCTCGATTCGGCGATCCTCCAGTTCGTCATCTTCCCGCTGGAGTTGCTCCACCAGTACCTCGGCGAACACATTCCCGGCCCCGATCGCGCCTTCGATATCAGCTGGATCTCCTACGCCACGACCTTCCTCTATTTCTGCTTCTTCATCGGGTTGACCGGCAGTTCACCCGGCCAGCGCATTCTGAAATTGAAGGTCGTAAAGCTCGGTGGCACGGGGGTCCCCGGCCTCGGCGCCGCCGCGCTCCGCACGGTCGTCTTCAACGCCGTCTGGTTCTGGATGCTCTCGTTCGTGATGCTGATCGGCGAGGCACTTCCCCCGGTGCTCACGGGCTTGATCGCCGTGACAGCGTTCCTCTCCGCATTGCTCGTCCTCTGCCTTCAAATCCGCCGGACCAAATGCGGCTACCGCGGCGTCCACGATTTCGCGGCGAAGACCCGGACGATCCAACTGCCGCGGGCCCCGAAGCGCAAGAAGCTCGTCAGCCCGTTCCCCAACCCGCTCGACCGCGTGATGAAGGTGAAGCCGGCTCTGCCGGAGATGCTCGGCGGCTTCGTCATCGCTGGGAAAATCTGCGAGATCGGCGATGGCGGCGAAGTCTGGACCGGCGAGGACAAATCGCTCGGCCGGCGCGTCGTCATCCGCGTCGAACCGCCCGGCATCGGCGACGATTCCCTCTTCGACGAACCGATCGTCCGGCCGACGCGTCTGCGCAGCGTCGGCCACGGCACGATGAACTGGGGCGGCGGCGAACGCGCTTGGGTCGCATTCGTCGCCCCGGCCGGATCGCCTCTGCCCGACGTCGTCTCGCCCGCAGCCCCATTGAGTTGGGCCGAGGCGTTGCCAATTCTCGATCAGCTCGTGAACGAACTCAGCGACGGCAGCGGAGACGGCAGTTCCCCGGACGTGCTCTCCCCCGAGCAAATTTGGGTCGAACCGGGCGGGCGATTGCAGCTCGTCGATTTCCCGATGCCGACGGGGCAGGCGGTGGCCGCGGGCGAAACCAAGTCGCGTTATCCCGGCGGTGCCTTCGACCCTCTCGGCTTTGTAAAGCAAGTGACGGCCTTGATGCTCGAAGGTTCCGCCCGCACGGGGCACGGCCGGATTCTGGCGCCGTTGCCGGCTCACGCTTCCGCGATCACCAACCGCCTCTTCGACGACGGATACGCCTCACTCGGGGATCTCCGGGACGAATTGGCGGTGAACCAGAGTCAACCGCCGAGCGTGACCGCGGGGAGTCGGGTCGCCCACTTGACGCTGCAGGGCATGATGTTGAGCTTCGGGCTGATGATAATGGTGATGATGAGCGGGTTCTTCAATTTGGCCGCGAACTTCAATACCGCCATGAGCAGCCGCCTGCCGAATCGCGCGCTCGGCAGCATCGAAACCGAAGAGGATCGACGAGCGCTGTTGGCGACCGTCCGGGCGACGAGGCCGGCCGATTCCGAGGTGCGGCTACGGCTCGAAGCCGCGTTTCAACCGGAGGAACTTCCCAACACGGTGGCCGCGCTGAAACGGTATTCGGACGATCGGCGAGCCGAAGCCGACGGATTTCAGGATCGGCTGAATCGGCCCGAGCGCCACGCGCTCAATCTCTGGATCGAAGCTACCGCCGCGAGCATCGACAACGTCAAACTCTCCCCCGCGATGGTCGATGGGATTCTGTTCGAAGCCAAAGAGGACGGGGCGAGCGCCCGCGGCGCGAACTTGCGCACCCATGGCCGCGTGATGATGACGATCTTCGCGGTGATGATCCTGATGTGGCCGCTCGCCGTCTGGCCCGTCTTCGCCTGGCTCTTCCGCGGCGGCCTCGGCTTTTGGTTTTCGGGAATCGCCCTCGTCCGCAAGGATGGTCGCCCCACCGGGCGCTGGCGTTGCGGCCTGCGCGAGATGCTGATCTGGCTGCCGGTTACGGTACTGCTGATGGCCGTGCTCTGGATCCAGTGGCAATTTCCCACACTCGTCGCCCTGCGGACGCTGATCTGGCTCGCGGGGGTGGCGCTGTTGCCGGTCTCGTTCCTCATCGCGCTCCGCGATCCGACGCGCGGTCTCGTGGATCGATTGGTCGGCGTGTTTCTGGTACCGCGGTAGCGGTTATCACACAAAGTGATCGTGTCGACTTGACAAAAGTGATAATCCGGCGTACTATCACATATCAACCTTCGTTTTCTCGGAGACTATATGAGTTTGAGTGGCATCAACTTTGTCCGGTTTTCTCGGCATGGTTTGCAATCGATTCGTTCCTATTGGCCAGATATGGCAGATCGGTTTGAAGTTCGTCGACAGGGTTTGAAGTTGCGATTTTGGGATAATCGTCATTTGCACGGCACCGGAATGCTCTTCGACCACAGTTACGAGAAGATCAAAGCGCTCGCCTCGGAGAATATCTATGAATTACGCCTTGACGACGACATCGGCGGGCAATCGAACATTCGAATCGTGTTGTTCGATCCGCCGAGCAGTTGGAAAACCGTCGAAGACAATGTTCGCCCTCTCCGAGTCATTTGGATTTTGGAAGCGTTACCGAAGAAGCGAAATGAGTGGACCAAGAACGATATCACGAGATTTAGAGGCCAAAGGCTGTTGCTGAAGCGCCGCTTTTATGTATGACGCCGCAAGGCGTCGAGCGCCGTTTTTTCAGTGACGCCGCAAGG
>JAYTBD010000214.1:0-5126 GCA_043737155.1 Fimbriiglobus sp.
TGCATCAACGCCAAAGAGGCGGAGAACGTCGCCCTGTCCCGCGAAGTCATCAAATTGATCCCGGAGTTCCTGAAGAAGCCGAACGTCCTCGGCATCGGCGAGATCGGCTTGAACAAAAACACCCCCAACGAGGCAACGATCTTTCAAGAGCACCTCGACCTCGCCATGAAGACCGACGAACTCGTATTGATCCACACCCCGCACTTGGAGGATAAATACAAAGGGACGCGGATGATCGTAGATATGCTGATGAACGACAAACGCGTGAAGCCGCACCGCGTTTGCATCGACCACGTCGAGGAGCACACCGTCCGGCTCGCCCTCGACAATGGCTTCTGGTGCGGGATGACGCTCTACCCGATCACGAAATGTACGCCGAGCCGCAGCGCCGATATTCTGGAGATGTACGGTCCCGAGCGTATCATGGTGAATTCCGCCGGCGACTGGGGCCACTCCGACCCGTTGGCCGTGCCGGCGCTGATCCAAGAGATGAAACGCCGAGGGCACTCGGCGCATGCTATCGACCGGGTGGTCTACCTCAACCCGCTGGAGTTTTGGAAGCAATCGAACAACTGGCAGGGGTAGAATACAGGTTCCCGCTGATCGAACTTTTCCCGCCCGAAGAATTTTCCACCGAACCGGAATGAGACTCGCAATGATCCAGGCCGAATTTTGGGGGTTGGTTGACGAGACCAAGCGCAGCGATTCGGACGAGCATGTCCAGCGGCTCATCGCCCGATTGGCCACACTCCCCGCCGCCGAAATTCTCCACTTCGGACACTGCTGGCGCGAGGCCCACACGGCCGCCTACGATTGGAACCTTTGGGGCGCGGCCTATCTCATCAACGGCGGCTGCTCCGACGACGGGTTCGACTATTTCCGCTCGTGGCTCCTGTTGAAAGGCGAGACGCTTTACCGGGAAGCTTTGGCCGACCCCGATCGCTTGGCGAAAGTCCGCGACGTGCCCGACGAAGCCGAGTGCGAATGCTACCCGGCCGCCGAAGCCTATTCGCAGGTGGTCCCCGGCACCGGCCACGATGGCTACTACTCCGCGCTAACGACAGCCCACGGCCCCGGCACTTCGCGACCCGAACCTTCCGGCGAAGACGGGGACCCCGAAGACGAAGCGGAAGCCAAGCGCCGCCTGCCCGAACTCTGGAAGAAATTCGGGAACTCCTGACGTGGCCACGAACTTCCTCGCCCTCGAAACTTCCTGCGATGAAACCGCGGTCGCCGTATTCACCGACGACTTACGCATCCTGTCCAGTGTCGTCGCATCGCAGAACGAGTTGCACGTCCGTTTCGGCGGGGTCGTTCCCGAAATCGCCAGCCGGGCCCATCTGCGCAATCTGCTGCCGGTGATGGATGAAGTCTTGATTCGGGCCGACTTAAAACTCGCGGACATCGGCTGCATCGCCGTTCACAACACGCCCGGACTCGTCGGTGCCCTGCTAATGGGCGTGACGGCTGCAAAGTCGCTCGCTTTCGCGCTGGGCGTGCCGTTGATCGCGGTGAACCACGTCGCCAGCCACATTTACGCTTGCCGGATGGCCGCGGGTCGCGACATGTTCCCCTGCGTCGGACTTGTCGTCTCCGGTGGACACACGGCCCTCTTCCGCTGCGACACCGCGTTGTCAATGGAACTCCTCGGCACCACGCGCGACGACGCGGCCGGGGAAGCGTTCGACAAAGTCGCCGCAATCTTGGGCCTCGGCTTCCCCGGGGGCCCGGCGCTCGAACGCGAAGCCCGTTCTGGAGATCCAAAAGCGTTCGCGTTCCCGCGGTCGTTCCTCGATTCCCCGGCCTTGGAATTCAGCTTTAGCGGGTTGAAGACCGCCGTGCTCTATGCTTGCCACGGGCAAGGTGTGTCGAAGATGGCTGCGCCCCCCGCAAATCAGAAGCGCGCGGATCTCGCGGCTAGCTTTCAAGCGGCGGTCGTCGATGTGCTCGTCGGCAAATGCCGGCAAGCGTTGCAGCAGACCGGATTGACACGACTCGCCGTCGGCGGTGGTGTCAGTGCGAATCTGCGATTGCGGGAGAAGCTGTCGACGCTCAATGCGGAGGTGTTCATCCCGCCGATGAATTGGTGCACCGATAATGCCGCCATGGCTGCGCTCGCGGTCGAAAAGTGGAAGGTCGGCGACTTCGCACCGCCCGAGTTGGATGCGCAGCCCAATTTCTTATGACCGTCGATTTTGGGCAGGATGAACAGGATTGGCAGGATTTGCAAAGAATGTTTTCAATCCTGCCAATCCTGTTCATCCCGTCCAAGAATTCTCCTTCGGCCGAAATAACTTGCTCCGAATCCGGCATCGGTGCAACCAGAACTGCGCGACTGTTTTCAGCGTTTCAATTCCGTACTTCGAACTGCGCCGGAAGTTGATGCTGCTCGCTTCGTGGAAATACCGCACCGGTACCGGCACGTCTCCCAAGCGAAATTTAAAATGGACGCACTGCACGAGGAACTGCGTGTCGAACACGAAGTCGTCGCTGTTGCGCTCGAAGGGAATCGTCTCCAAAACGCTGCGGCGGTAAACGCGGAACCCGCTGTGGAATTCGCCGAGATTTTGGCCGAGGGCGATGTTCTCGAACAGAGTCAGCGCCCGGTTGCACAAATATTTCCACCAGGGCATGCCGCAGGCGAGGGCTTCGGGCCGGGAGCGGACGCGGTTGCCGAGTACGACGTCGCAGATGCCGAGTTCGATGAAGCTGACCGCGTGCGGGATCACCCGGCTGTCGTACTGGTAGTCCGGGTGGATCATCACGATGATATCGGCGCCATGCTTAAGAGCGTAGTCGTAGCAAGTCTTTTGGTTGCCGCCATAGCCTTTATTCTGGGTGTGGACGATTACCGTCAGCCCCATGCTGCGGCCGAGGGCCGCGGTGTCGTCCTTGCTGCAATCGTCCACGAGCAGGATTTCGTCGACGGAATTGGGCGGGAAGTCGGCGATGGTCGCGGCGAGCGTCTTGGCCGCGTTGTACGCCGGTAGCACGGCGATAATCTTGTGTCGACGGCGCGGTGCCGGCGAACTGGGGTGCAGCACCTCGGCGACATCGACCGGGTCGTGCACGGGGTTGAGCGGCGGTATGTCGAGCAGGGATTCGGGCATCCGGACTAGGGTATGGGGTGTGGGGTTTGGGGTTCAGGGCGGTGGAGGGAAATGTTCGGGGCGCGAGCGTGAACTGCGTCTTGACCCAGCACGCAGCTCACGCTCGCGGCTCGGAAGGGCATTTCCTCAACCGATGCGGCACTTCGAGCCCGTGCGTCTCCATCAACTCCGCGTTCGCCAGTAGTTCCGCCGTTGAGCCGTCGGCGGCAATGCGACCGCCATCCAGTACGATGGCGCGCGGGCAGGTGTCGAGAACCATGTCTAAATCGTGGGTCGCCAATAGCAGCGTCGTCGAAAGCCCCAACACGGTGCGTATCAACTCCCGACGCCCGTGCGGGTCGAGGAACATGCTCGGTTCGTCGAGCAGGAGAATGCCCGGTCGCATCGCCAGCACCCCAGCGAGCGCGGCGCGGCGTTTCTCCCCCCCGGAGAGGCGGTGCGGGGAACGCTCTTCGCAATCGACCAAACCCAGCAAACGAAGGCTTTCGCGGGCGTTGGCGACCGCTTCATCGGGCGACTGCCCCAAGTTCAGTGGGCCGAAGACGACGTCTTCTAGTACCGTCGCGCTGAACAACTGATCGTCCGGATTTTGAAAGACGACGCCGATGACCTCCGGAAGTTTCTTCCGCGACTTGATGTCGGCGGCATCCAATCCCTGCACCACCGCTTCCCCCGGCTTCCCCGGCAGCACCCCGCAAAGGCGGAGGAACAACGTTGTCTTCCCTGCCCCATTGGGCCCGACCAGTGCGACGCGTTCACCGACGGCGACTTCGAACGTCACATCTTCCAATGCCCGCCGACCGTCCGCAAAGCGGTGCTTCAAATTCGCCACCTTCAACGCCGTCATAACCACCACTCCGCAACGAGCAGGGCTATCGCGATCGCCGCGACGAGCACGAACCCGAGGACATCCCACGCGGTCGTGCGGAAGTGTTGAATCGTGTGGAAGCGGCCGTCGAACCCGCGCGTCCGCATGGCGTCGGCGACCTGCTCGGCCCGATCCCCGCCGCGGATCAACAGCGACCCGATGGCTTGGCCGGTCGTCTGGTACGTCCGCAGGTTGGTGGCGGCGCGGAAGGCGCGCGTCCGCAGGGCGATCCGTACCCGCCGAGCCTCGGCGAAAAAGAGGAACGCGTATCGGTACGCCAACAGCGCGATCTGCACCAGCACCCCCGGCAAGTACAGTTGATGGGCCGCAGCGAGGGTGTTCGCGAGCGGGGCGGTGCGGAGGAGGATCAACCCGACGCAGGCGATGGCCAACGCCCGCAGGGTCATCGAGATCGCCAGTGACAAGCCGTTGTCGTTGGTGAACGGAAAGACGAGCAACACCGGCAGCAAACCGACGAAGATGAGCAACAACCGCCCGGCCACATCGCGCGGGTTCAACCGGCCGAGGCGCACGCCGAGCAAGCCGAGCGCGAACGCCACCGCCGTCAGCGCCGGGTGATTGATCACGGTGAACGCCGCGCAAGTCAACAGGAGTGCGGCCAGTTTCCAGCGCGCGTCCCAGCGGTACAGAGCGGAGTCGGGAATGGGCGGTTCGCGGACGGCGAGCGTCATTGGGCTCTGTCGTGTGAGGTTTGTCCTAAGGAGAGATACGGGTTAATGGAAACGGGGCAAATGTGAGGGCTTTAGCGGGTGGGGACAGTCGGGGGCCATGAGTTCGGGCGTCCGAGATCATGGGGCTTGACTCGCTCGCCGATAATAGAGGCGAAGGACTCCGCACCCGAGGATCGGTCATGGCTCGTTCACGGATGGTTTTGCTCGCCGTCATCGCGGCATCGGCACTCGCCGGGTGCAAAGATTTCAACGGTCCCCGCAAGGCCATCAGCAAGCCGAAGCCGGATCTGCCCGAATACACCATCGAAGAGCAGCAGCGGCGCGGCCGGGACAAATACACGATCCCCGAAGATAACTTCCGCATCGGGCCGAATTTGAACATCGACCGTCCCAGCCCTACGGGCAGATAATCAATAAAGACGAACACGGATGACACGGATCAAAGGCGGGATGAAG
>JAYTBD010000215.1:0-5120 GCA_043737155.1 Fimbriiglobus sp.
CGGCAGGAACGGGTACGCGATCAGCATCAGGAAGATCGCTGGCTCCCAACCGAGGCGGAACGGTTTGCGGGCGGTGTCGGCCATGTTATACCTTCTCCCGCGTCGGCGTGCCGAGAAGCCCCGTCGGGCGGAAGACGAGGATCACGATCAGGATTCCGAAGACGAGGGCGTTGGTCCACATCTCGCCGACGTACGGACTGCCGAAGGAACGAACGAGGCCGATGACGACCCCTCCGAGGACGGCACCGGGGATTCGACCGATGCCCCCGAGCACCGCGGCGGTGAACGCGAACAAGCCGTTTTGGAATCCCATGGTATAGCTGATCGTGTTGACCGTCACGGCGTAGATCAAACTCGCGGCCCCGGCCAATCCGCCGCCGATCAGGAACGTCGCGGCGATGACGGAGTTCGTGTCGATCCCCATCAATTGGGCGGCGGTCGGGTTTTGCGCCGTGGCCCGCATCGCCTTGCCGAGACGCGTGACTTTGACGAAGACCGTCAGGGCGATCATCAGCGGGACCGTGACGCCGATGACGAGCAGATCTTTGTAGGTGATGCGGATCGCCGCCGCTTCGCCGAGCAGGTTGTCGTTCGAAATCAAGTCGGGGAAGTTGACGTCTTGGGGGCCACCCCAAAAGAGACCGGCATTCATGAAAATCATGCTGAGCCCGATGGCGCTCACCAGCGGGGCGAGTTTCGGAGCTTTTCGGAGCGGCCGATAGACGGCGTAGTCGACCCCGCAATTGAGTAGGGCGCAGAACGCCACGCTCAGAATCAGTCCGAAACCGAGAGCCAGCGCGATGGCTACGGTGGACGGATCCTTCGCGGGCAACAGCAACTCCACGGTCGTCAGCAGTAAAAAGCTGCCGAGCATGAAGAGGTCGCCGTGCGCGAAGTTGATCAACTCGACGATGCCGTAGACCATCGTGTAGCCGAGGGCGATCAGCGCTATGAGGGCACCGAACGTCAAGCCGTTGATGAGATATTGGGTGAGGCTATCCGCCAGGGCGGGCTCGGCGGCCAAGAGCATGAGGGAAGTCCGTCCGGGCGTTGCGGGTCTACTTTTTGAGAGGTTTTACGAACTCGAACTGCGCCTTGCGCTCGCCTTTTTCATTCGTACTGATGGCGACAACATTCCCGCTCATCGTTTGATTGGTCGTGTCCCCCTGCGCGTCGAACGACACCAATCCGGTGGCACCGGGGAAGTCCTTGATCTTGGTCAACGCGGCGATGCGGATCGCGTTGCGGTCCTTCCTCCCCGCCTGCCGCATCGCTTCGAGCACGACGAGGCCGCACTCGTAGCCGTAGGCCGCGTAGGCTTCTTTGGGTTCGCTCCCGAATTCGCGCTTGTAGCTTTCGATGAATTCGGCGCCGCGGCCGGGGATCAGTTTGAGCGCGTCGATCGGCAAACCCCCGAACGTCGCATAAAATTTGGCCTTCTCGAACACTTCCGGCGAAGCGGAGTCGGCCATCGCCTGTTCGAAACAACCATCGGGGCCCATCATCGGGCATGTCATGCCGACTTTCACCATGTCTTTGAAGAGCTGGCCCGCTTTCGATTGGGTCGTGCCACCGAAATAGATCAAATCGGGGGATAGGCCTTTGATCGTGGTCATCAGCGACGAGAATTCCTGCGATTTGTCGTCGATGCTCTGGTGACCCAGCACTTCGATTCCGTACTTCTTGGAGAGCTTGTCGACGTTGTTCGCGATGCCCTGTCCGTACGTCTGATTGTCATCGAGGACGTAGATTTTCTTGCAGCCCAAGTCGCGGATCCAGAGGACACTCAATTCGCTCTGCAGATCGTCGGTGGGAACCACGCGAACGTAGTTCACCTCGCCCGTCGGCCGGTAACAGTCCGGCTCGTGGCGTTCCCCCGTTTGCGGCTTGGTCAACCGTTCCGCGGTGTTGGCAGGCGAGATCATCAGCATGTGGGCGCGGTTGAGGATCGGCATCGAGACCTTGGCCGCACCGGAGTTGTAGGTGCCGATGTACGCCATGACGTCCGGGTCCATGCGGGCTTGGTTCGCATTGGCGATTTCCTGCTCGATGGTCCATTGACCGGCCGCGGCGGTCGCATCGTCGAGGTCGAAGAATCGGATGTCGAACTTCTTCGTCTGCTCGGTCTCGGGATCGGTCAATTCGACCCGGTATTCCCCGTCGACCGAGTTCTTGAAGGCCAGCTTGATCCCGTTGACAATCGTGTCGGTTTGACCGCGGGCACTCCCGGAGCGGGGTAGACTGGAGACGATCTTGATAACGTCCGGGTCGCCGGTCGATTCGCGTCGCCCGGCCGCTAAGCCGATGACGAGGAATGCCGCGAGAGCGGCCAGCGGGATCGAGAATCGGAGCGGCATAGCGAGACGGTATCCGGGCCAGCGTTCTGCGGCATGGTACGACGACGGTGCGGCGCCGTCAACGAAGGAGTTGTTCGGGGATAAGTTTTCGAAGGTCACGCTTCGCGTGAAGCGGCCTGCCGACTTCGGAAAGCTGAATTCCTCTCGCGCCGTCACGCGGAGCGTGACCTACGAATGAAACGAGCCGACCCCGTGGGTCGGCTCGCGTTTGAGTTGCTCGGATGTGCCGTGTTCGTTAGTAGCGGCGATTGCCGCCACCGCCACCACCACCGCCGCCGTAACCACCACCACCGCCGCCGCTGCCTCCGCCACCACCGTAGCCGCCACCGCCGCCGCCGCCGGAGCGGGGACGCTCTTCGCGGGGCTTGGCTTCGTTCACCGTGAGGCGACGGCCTTGGTATTCGGCGTTGTTGACGGCTTGGATCGCCGCTTCGGCCCCGCTGGCCATTTCGACGAATGCGAAACCGCGGGATCGACCCGTGTCCCGATCCATTACGATTTGCGCGCTCGTCACCGGGCCGTAGGCCCCGAACAGCGCCTGCAGGTCTTCGGACGTCGTCCCGAAGGCCAAGTTCCCCACGTACAACTTCTTGCTCACGAAACACCTTCTGCGGCCGGATCCCGACCGCAACTAGAACCAGTGGCCGGAGCGGCAAGATTGCCGACCGGCCAGGCGAAGCGAACACGGCGGAGAGCATGCGGCTCGCCGCCGGATTGCAGTATTTTCAAACAGGATCGGGGTGGCGTGTGAGACAGGAAGTTAACCCGGCAACGGCACCAAGATGTGTAAGAGCGAAAGCAATCACGTTCGTCGTCTCGGGCGGAAAGTTTCCACCCATGTGCGAAGCATATGCGCGCCGGAATCGAATTGCTAGTGGAATTGGCGAAAGAATCCGAGAAATTCGTAAATCGTTCTCCTGGCGGTGTTCCATTCCACGTTCGGTTACCCATGTCCAAGGTCACCAATATCGCCGCTTACCGCTTCGCCCCGCTCGTGGAACTGGAGGGCTTGCGCGAGCGATTGATTCAAAAGTGCAAAGCGTGGGAACTCCGCGGCACGATCCTGCTCAGTGTTGAAGGAATCAACCTGTTCGTCGCCGGGTCGCGGGCGGAGATCGACTTGCTACTCGCGGACCTCCGAGCTGTGCCGGGTTTCGAAGACTTAACACCGAAGGTGAGCGAAAGCGACGAACAACCCTTCACCCGGATGCTCGTGAAGATCAAGAAGGAGATCATCGCATTCGGCGTCGAAGGGATCGACCCGGCGCGCAACCCGGCCCCGCGATTGTCGCCGCGCGAGTTGAAACAGTGGCTCGACGAAGGCCGCCCGGTGACGCTGCTGGATACCCGCAACGATTTCGAGGTGAAGCTCGGCACATTCTGCAATGCGGTGCCCATCGGAATCGAACACTTCCGCGACTTCCCGAAAGCCGTGGAGAGGCTGCCGGACTCGATGAAGATGCAACCCGTGGTCACTTTCTGCACCGGTGGCATCCGCTGCGAGAAGGCCGGGCCGTATTTGCAGAGCAGGGGGTTTGAACAGGTTTATCAACTCGACGGCGGCATCTTGAAGTACTTCGAAGAGTGCGGCGACGCGCATTACGAAGGCGAGTGCTTCGTCTTCGACAAACGCGTCGGGCTCGAAGCGGATCTCGGGGAATCTCAGCGAACCCTCTGTTTCGTCTGTCAAACTCCGCTCTCCGCCGAGGAGCAACTCGACCCGCGCTTCGCCGAAAGCATCTCGTGTCCGCATTGCTTTCGATCCGATGCCGAACGCCGTGCGGTCGAACTCGCCCGGCATCAATCCGCCATCGCCCGGGTCACGTCGCCGCTGCCGGGGAGCGTGCCATACGTGAAACTGAGACCATTCAAAGTGCCCGGCGTGTTCGCGGGTTCGACTTTGCTCCATTCACTCCAAAGCATTCACGGCGAAACCGGTATCGACTGGCAGAGGGAGTGCGAACTCGGCAACTTGCTCGATTCCGACCACCACGACGCACCGGCCGGGCGGATCGTGAAAGACGGTGAGCTTTATTACCACCGCCGAGCTGCGACGGTCGAACCGGATGTGAATGCGGATATCCGCATTCTGCACGAAGACGAGGCGATCATCGTCGTGAACAAACCGGCTCCGCTGCCGGTGCATCCGAATGGCCGATACAACCGCAACACGCTGCAGGCGATCCTCCGCACGGTGTATGCCCCGCAGAAACCCCGGCCGGCCCACCGCGTCGATGCGAACACCACGGGCGTCGTGGTATTCTGTCGAACCGCGGCATTCGCACATGTTTTGCAGCTCCAATTTGAGCGCGGGGAAGTCGAAACCACTTGTCTCGCCGGAATCCACGGCCGTGCGGCCAAGTCCGAATTCAAATCCTTCGGTGACTACTGCCAACCCGTCGCCGATGATCCGCAAACCAACTTGCACATCTCTAGATTGACTTTCGCCCACCCGCTGACTGGCGAACGGGTGAGCTTCGAAGCGGAGCCACCCGAATGAGCTCGAGAAATTCTTTCGAATTGGACCTTTTCGGGTCGCGGCTCCATCCGCCGACCGGCTATACTCGTAGTGTTGTTATTCAACTCGATTCGGAGAAGTCGACATGTTCGCCAAAATCGTCGCCGGTGTTCTCGCCGCCATCGCCGTGACCGGCGCCGGCATCTACGTGGCTATGGAAGACGCGACCCCGTGCCACCGCTGCCCGTTGCAGAGCGCTGCGCTCGACTCCGAGACGCCGAGCTGCTGTTCGATGCCGACCTCGA
>JAYTBD010000216.1:0-2019 GCA_043737155.1 Fimbriiglobus sp.
TCAAGCGGCTCGTCAAAACCTTCGGCATGGTCAATTGCACCGCCGACTTCGCCGATCAGCCCAAGGTCATCAACGGCTATTCGGAGCTGATGAAAGAAATCTTCGGCGACGATGCCGGGGTCGGCGCCCGGAGTGCGGTCGGCCACAATTCACTCCCCGGTAACATCGCCGTCGAAATCGAGTGCATCTTCGAAGTGGCCTAGCGAAATGAAGCGACCCTTTCGGGTCGCCTCATCGATTTCACCCTCGAATCATTTCAACGGACGGTCGGCGCGTGCCATTGGCTCATCGCCTCGGCCATGTCGGGAACCGACATCCCTTCGGTCAGGTAACCGGCCGCCCCGGCGAACAAAGCGAATCGCTCCAGTTCTTCCTCGGCCGGGCCCACGAGCCAAACCCGAGTCTTGGGCATGGCGGCGACGAGTTTGGCGCAGGTGAGAAAGCCGGTCTCGGCGAACTGGCTCACCGGGAGCACCACGACCGCGGCCCGGCAACGCTGGGCGGTGGCACGGGTCTCTTCGGCGCCGGTCGCCGCGCTGACACGCCATCCCATTTGCCGGAAGGCGTGTTCGAGCTTCAATGCCGTCGTCCCGGTCAGTGCGACGATGATCTTCGGCGTCTTCTTGCGATCCATCTCCAAAATCTGTCCTTTCGAATCCCAATTCGGGCGTGTCGGTTCATGGATTGTCATGGCGATGTCTTACCTCCTAAACAGAACTACCGGCAACCGACACGGGTCATTGCTAGAAGTTCGCCGTTTCCTTCACATACTTGCGCGGTCGGGTGCATAAACGCTTCGATTCGGGGGTATATTTTGAACTTTTCTATCCATCAAAGTGGAACATAATTAATGTAACTGCAAACGAATGCAGATGTTGCGACACGGTGTCGCACAAAGTCAGGGGTTTGCAGAAGGGAGATTAGAGTTCGCCGCGCCGATTGTCGAGGTCGGTTGCGGCTTTGGAAACTTCGGCGGGGTGGGCGTTCATGCCGTCATTATAGGGAGGATGTCACTTCGGCAATGCTTCGTACCAACTCCGCCAAGTCGCGGCGGATTTGAGCTTGGTTTCCCCGTCGGCGCCGGGCGGGGGGCCGAAATCGGCTTGGCTGATCGATTTGAGCGATGCCCTCGCGGCCCGGACGACGACTTCCGATGGATCCGTGATGCGTTCGATCAGCGCGGGGATCAGCAGCTTCTCTTCTTTCATTCCGGAGGCGAGGCAGGCGGCGCGGCGCAGCTCGGCGTCGGGATCGCCGAGCATTTCCCGCAGCGTTTTGGCGGTCATGCGCGTGAGGCGGTCGGCGAGAGCTTCGCGCGCCTGCTGCTTCCGCTCGGCTTCGAGGCGATTGCAGGCAATCACCAAGCCGCGGGTCCAGCGCGCCCCTTTCGCTTCGCGGACTTCGTCCAGTTTCGCCTTCCAAGTTTCGTCCCCGGCCGTGGCCAAGGCCGTGGCGATCTTTTCGATTTCGGCTTCTTCATTGGGGGCGAGCACGGCGGGAAGGGTGAAACCGGGCCGGACCGATTTCGGATCCGGGTTCGATTCGGGCTTCGTCCCCGCTTTGGGGGCCGGTGCGAACAGGGCCGGGGTCGCGCCGGCGCCCGCCCTCAACTCCGTTTTGCCCGGGTCGCGGACTTTGCCTTTGATCTTGTTGGAGAGATCGCGCACCGAGTTCGACTTGGTCAAAAAGAGCAACGCGAAAGACGTGTTGACGATCGCGCCGTAATTCCCGTCGTCCCAACTGCCATCTTGCGCTTGTGCGGGGAGGAGGAAACCGCAGCCCCACTCGTACCAGTCGATCTGCCCGATGGTGTCGAGTCCGTAGGCCATGGCGACGCGCTCGACCGACCAGAGCAGGTAGTAAGCGTTACCGGAGCCGACGAAGTTCTTCAATCCGGCGATGCCACCGCCGGCCTGTTCTCCGCGACCGGGGTTGAAGTTGGGGACGCCCGGCGCGGCGCCCGGCCGGGTGGCGGCCAAAAAAGTGCCCATCGAAGAGAGTGCCGCTTCGGCCGGTTTG
>JAYTBD010000217.1:0-2019 GCA_043737155.1 Fimbriiglobus sp.
CTGGGGAGTCTGCCGCCGACTCCTGAGTCACCACGACGCCGAGGACGCTTTCCAAGCCGCGTTCCTCGTGCTGGTTCGCAAAGCGGCGTCGGTGACCCCGCGCGCGATGCTGGGAAATTGGCTCTACGGCGTGGCGCACCGGACGGCGCAGCACGCCGCGCGGACGACCGCGCGGCGCAGGGCGAGGGAGATCACGGTGAACACGATGCCCGATCGCCCATCGACACAACCGGATCCGGAAGCCGATGCTCAGCCCCTTTTCGATGAAGAGTTGAGCCGCCTGCCGGAGATTTATAGGGCCGTCGTCGTGCTGTGCGAATTGGAAGGGCGAACCCGCAAGGAAGTCGCGGCCCAACTCCGCGTGCCGGAGGGGACAGTGGCCGGGCGCTTGGCCCGGGCCAAGTCGATGCTGGCGAAGCGGCTGGCGAAGCGCGGTGTCCACTTGTCGAGCGCGGCGCTGGCGTCGACCGTCCCGGCCTCGCTGATGAATTCTACCATCCAAGCCGCGACTCTCGTGGCGTCGGCACAAACCCTGGTCGCCATCGGGATCGCACCCGAGGTCGCCCATCTCGCAGAAGGGGTATTGAAAGCCATGTTTCTGAACAAACTGAAAATCCTGACGGTCCTGGCGGTGACGCTGTGCGTACTCGGCACCGGCGCGGGCGTCCTCCGCCATCACACCCTGGCGATGGGGCCACAAGTGGTGAGCCAGGCACCGGCTCCGAAGGCGGAGGTCAAAGCACCTGTGCCGAAGGCAAAGCCCAAGGAGGACAAGGAATTGCTCCAGGGGACTTGGCACATCGTCGAAGCAGAAGCCGGCGGCAAGCATCAAGCCAACGAAACGAGCAAGGACCAAATCTGGGTCTTCACCGGTGACAAGCTCGCCATCAACTATGCGGACGGCAGCAGTCGGGAAATGACGTATCAATTGGATCCGAAACAGAAGCCCAAAGCCATCGACCTGTCTCCCACGGACGAACGCGAGAAAGGCTCCACCTTCAAGGGAATCTACGAACTCGACGGCGATCGGCTGAAGCTGTACTACAGCCGGAACGTCGCAGCCGACGCGAAACGTCCGGCGCGATTCGACCCAGAAGATGAAGATCGGGGCAGGAGATCCTTCGTCCTCAAACGGGCACCGGGGGTGGGCGACAAACTCCCGAAGGGCGTCGAAGCGCAATTGAAATGGGGCGAGCCGGTCGACGGGTTGAGGGCGGCGCTCGCCATCCGTCCCATCCCGGGCGCGCGGAAGCCGGGCGACTTGCCAGACCTTTTCTTGGTCGTGCAGAACGTGTCGAAGGGCCCGCTCCGGTTCTGCAACGTCACCGAAGTGCCGGAGGTCGGCACGATCTACCTCCGAGGCGACGGGATGATCAAGTGGAGCGGGAACTTCAATTGGCCGACTCGAGTCGATGTCACGCTCCAACCGGGTGAGGTCGCGTTTCAGCCGCTGTTCCCGCTGAATCCGAAGGATGGCGTTCGCTTGGGTTCGGGCATCGCGGACGACGTCGTCAAGCTCCCTCGCTATTCCCTCGTCGCCAAGATGCAGGTCGAGAAGGCTCCCGCCGGAGCCTGGACGGGTAAGCTCGTCACCGGTGAGACCAGCGGAGCGGCGGCGGAAATCAAGGCCGAGCCGCCCGCCGCACCCGAGAAGAAAGCACCACCGAAGGAGGTGCCTGAAAAAGCCGCCCCAGCCACGCCGGTCGAGGTCTTTCCCACACAGATGGAAATGCGGCGCGCGGTCACCCTCAAGACTTTCATGGTGGCGTTTCGGAAACACCACGGCGACAAGAACGCGAACGCCCTGCGGGAGTTCATCGACCGGCGCTACCTCAAGCAACACGGTCTGACCGACCGCGATCTCGTCATTCCGATGCCCGCGGTCGGCAACTTGCGTGAACGCGAGCTGCCGAGCCGGGTTGCGTGACAGTACTTGCCACATATGCCGTTCATTCTAACCGGTTATTTGCCAGCGGGATGCCGCGTTCCGCGGAGTATCGATTGTCCAGTCGTTCGCGG
>JAYTBD010000218.1:0-5116 GCA_043737155.1 Fimbriiglobus sp.
CTGCCGGGTCGCTTCGTAAGCGATGGCCCGGCCGATGCTGCGGAAGCTGTTGAGGTTCTTGATCTCGACCAGCGGGGTCGCGGCGTACCCTTTCGGTTCGCCGGCCATCGGCACATGGATGTTCACGTTGGCGTCGCAGCGCAGGCTACCCTCCTGCATTTCGCAATCGCTGATGCCGAGTTCCTTCAGCATCAAGCGCAATTCGTCGAGGTACGCCAACGCCTCCTCGGGGGAGTTCATATCCGGGTGCGAGACGATCTCGAGCAGTGGCGTCCCGGTGCGGTTCAAATCGACGCGGGTGTCGCCGCCGCGGCCGGACTCGTCGTGGATATTCTTGCCGGCGTCTTCTTCGAGGTGAGCGCGGATGATGCCGATGCGCTTCGGGGTGTGCCCCTTCTTCGGATCGGGGTGGATGTTGATGTCGAGGTGACCATCGTGGCTGAACGGCAAGTCGTACTGGCTGATCTGGAAGTTCTTCGGCAGGTCGGGATAGTAGTAGTTCTTGCGGTCCCACTTGGTGAAGCCCGGCGGCAGACCGGGGTGCGAAGCGATTTGGCAATTCAGCGCCAGCGCCGCTTTCAAACTCAGGTCGAAGGCGAGGCGGTTCATCACCGGCAGCGCGCCGGGCAGCCCGAGGCAGACAGGGCAAGTCGCGGTGTTTGGCGCTTGCCCGAACTTGTTCAGGCATCCGCAGAACAGCTTGGTCTTGGTGAGCAGTTGGACGTGGACTTCGAGCCCCACGACGATTTTGAACGGCGACTCGGCCATGGAACCCGGCTCCGGGGAACGGTGATTCGACGGGGGAATTGTAGGGGGGACGGGGTTATTCGTTTCCGTTTTGCAACAGCTCCCTGCGGAGATCAAGCCTCGGTGGTGCGTTCATCGCCAAGACCCGGATCGTCGTGCGCCCGTTGGGAGTGAGTCCGAGAATTTCTGCGTCTCGCGATTCGAAATGATCGGGCCACGATTGTTGGCGGGGTTGAAAGAGCGCTTCCAGCAATCCCGTGGCCGGATCGATACCCGAGAGATTCGGACCTTTGTGCAGATTGCAGTGGGAACAAGCCAAAGCGAGGTTTTCCAAATCGTCGCTGCCGCCGTGTTGGATCGCGATGATATGTTCGACTTGGAACGTGATGAACGGCTCGTCCGCTTGACGGGTCCGGCAATACTCGCAGCGAGAATTCGCGCGGTCGCGCACGGAGCGACGGACGGACGCGCCGATCATCGGTTCAAAACCGAGCGGGCTTTCGCTTGTAGAACCGCGATGAGATTCGCCCCGTTCACGAGAGCTTCGTACTCGTCCAGCTCTTCGGGCGCGAGTTGCCCTTCGCGGTGGCGGTCGGCCAAATTTTCGATGAGTTCTTGCGTGACCACGTCCGCGCGCAAGTCGGCGATGGCCCGGGCCACGTCGGGCGTGAGGATATCCCGCACCGGATCCAAGAACCGGTCGAGCACCCGCTGATTTCGAAGCGTAGCCGCAACCATTGTCGCACCCTTCGGCCGGACGGCTCACCCGTCTATGGTAGCTTTGGCGAATCGTGGATCACAGACTAAATTTTTCTCACTTACCGTTGCGGACCTTGCGGTGGCCGGCCTCGGCCGCTTTAAAAGCGGCATCGATTTTGTCGATGGCTTTGACGTTCGGTTTGGACTCGGCGTGTTCGATGGCGTTCAGCGTGGATAGACGGATGCCGGCGAGCCGCGCGAGTTCGATTTGGGACAACCCGAGCCGCCGACGGGTTCGGAGAATGTCGAGGGCCATCGACACGGCCATCGCTTCGAAGGCGGGGTAGTTCCCATCGGCGTTCGGGGCGGGCATCGTCGGTTCCCACACGTCGGCTTGCTCGGCGAGGCGGTCATAGTCCGCTTCTTCGAGCACGACGACGCGCTTGCCGGCGATGGTCAGATACTGCGGTCGGAGGGTTTCAGTCGTCATACACGTCCTTTCGATGCCCGATTTTATCGACGAGCAGCGTATTGTTCTCGGGTCGAAACCTCAATCGGTAATCGCCCGTGCGGAGGCGATAGTAGCCGGCCAAGGCACCGCGGAGCGGTTTGAACCCGCTGACGGCGGGCCAAAACTCGAGTCGATCCAGCAACTTTCGCATGCGCATCCGGATCGGGAGGGGCAAACGGTTGAATTGTTCAAGCGCTTCCGGAGTCAGGATGACAGCAATCATATCACCATCTTCCGGAGGCGGTGCCCGTCCGTCCACACCTCACCGGATCCGCAGCGTCCGGCAGGTCTCCTCGTAGCAGGCTTCCAAATCCAGCGACACGGCCGAGTCTTCCGTCAACCAAATCGGCAGCGTCGGTAGCGGTTGGCCCACGACCAGCGCATGCGACCAGATTTCCAAGCGTGGCTTGCCGCCGACTTTGCGGCCCCGGCAGGTCACCGCGTACGTCGCCGGCGCCAGCGCGGTGAAGTCCGGATCGGGTTCGCCGGCGAGTGTCATCAGCTCGCCGTACAGGTTGAAGCGGCGCGTCGTCACCAGATCGACGATCGACACGCAAATGCGGTTCTGCAGCAGGGCGGCGCACTTGGATACGAACGCCTGCCGGGCTTCGGGGCGATCCTTGTTCCCGGGGCTGACGATTTCGATGGCCGCGACCAATTCCCGATTGCGCTGGAAGACCAGCACTTCGTAGGCGTACTCCTCGGTCAGTTCGACCTCGGCGATGCGCGACGGCGTCGGCGGGGCGTACGTCGCCAGCGCCGTGCCGCCGGACGATTCGGAAAGCCACGGTGGCGGAGCATCGCGCTCGAACGCGCAGACATCGATCTCGAAGTTGGTGCCCAGGTGAACCCGCGGTTCGACCATATAGTCGTCCGATAGCAACTTCGTGAGTTGTTGCACCATCACCATCGGCCAGCCCCCGTGGAATCCCTCCCACGAGCAGTAATCGGAAATCGGCGGGCGGAAGTGGTCGCGAAGCGGCATGGGGTTCTCCTGTTCCGACATCTTATCCCACCGCCTCCGGTTTTGCCCCGTTGACTTGGAACTCTCCCCGCGCCCACAATGTCTGAGTCGAAGTGTAACGGTTGTGCCGTCTCCCACCCTCCGAGCGAATCCGTAATGCCAGCTTCCTTTCCCGTTTGGCGTCCCGGTATCGCGACTCTCGCTCTCGCTCTCTTCGCCGGGTGGTCCCCCGCCCAGCAACCGCTGCCGCCCGATCAGCAGGCGGAGCAGGCGCTGACGGCCGGGCAGAAGGCGTACAACGCCGGGGATTTCGGCGCCGCCTCGCAGCGCTTCGCCGAGGTCATCCAGAAGTTCGCCAACACGCGCTCCGCGTCCGGCGCCCGCTTCGGGCTGGCCCTCATTCAGTTCAACAGCCCCGATGTCGACTTCGCCAAGGCCGTGGAGAACTTGACACCCGCCGCCAACGACGGCGGCTTCGCCGAGCGCGGTCACGCCATGTACCACTTGGCCGTGGCGCAGCGCATCCTCGGTATCCGCGAGATGGACAAGCCGGCCAACGATGTGAATCAGATCAACCAGCGCAAACAAGCCGCCGATGCGAAATTCAACGACAGCTGGAAGTGGTTCAACGAGGCGAAGAACTGGTTCACCGGGCAGAAGCTCGACGACTGGAGCGCCCGCAGCCGCGCCGACCAAACCGAGATCGAGATTCGTTTGGGCAAGGTGAAGGAAGCCCGCGCCACCAGCGAGCCGTTCACGAAGGACCCGGCGCTGGCGAAGAACAAGCACCGCCCGCTCGGGCTGTACTACCACGGCCTCGCTTGCTTCTTGGACAAAGACTACACCGCCGCCGGGCGGATTCTCAATCAGCTCGCCCCGTTCGCCGACCCCGCGTTCGGATTGCACGCCCGCTACCTCGTCGGCCGGGTGCTGCACCTCAGCAGTGAATCGGCCGAAGCGAGCGTGAACTACGACGCCGTGCTCGCCGATTTCGACAAGGCCAAGCTCGCCGCGGTCGAAGCGATCAAACAGCCCGACCGGTTCAAGACCAACCCGTTCGAACTGGCCCGCCTGCGGACACTCGCCCAAGGCCCGGCGCCGGAGTACGTGGCCGGGGCCGCGTTCCACGGGGCATGTCTCAATTACGAAGCGGGCAAGTTCCCCGAGTCGATGGCGAAGTTCCAAGCCTTCGCCAAGGCTTTCGACAAAGATCCGCTCGCCCCGGACGCCCAACTCCGCATCGGTTTCTGCCAAGTGCAGATGCGGCAGTTCGACGAAGCCGCGAAGACGCTCGCCCCGCTCGCGGAGAAGAATCCGCGCCTCGCCGACCAAGCCGGGTTCTACCTCGGCAAAGCCCAATTGGAACTCGCGCTGGCGTTCGATGCGGTGAAAGTCGACGAGCGCAACAAGAAGATCAAGGACGCACTCGACTCCATCCGCAAGGCCATCGACAAGACGATCCAACTGGCGCAAACCGACGCGGACGCCAAGGTCCGCCGGCCCGAGATGCTCTTCGAACTCGCCGATGCGCTGCAGAACAACAAGCAATTCAAGGACGCCGTGCCGGTCTACGAGCAGCTCTGGAACGAGAACGCCGCACCCGCACGCCGCGAAGAAGTCCTGCAGCGCCTGACCTCGGCCATCGGTGCCGCCGGTGATTACAACAAGTCCGACGAGCGCTGCATCGAGTTCCGCAAGCACTACCCTCAGAGCACGCTCACGGCGGCGGTCGTCTTCCGCATCGCCGAAAACGCTTACGGCCGCACCGTCGAACTGACCAAGGACAAGAACAAAGCCGCGGAATTGAAGCTGAAGTACGAGGAGGCCGCGAACAAGTATTTGGACGTCGTCGGCAAGTACCCGGAGTTCGAACGGGTGCACCACGCCCGCCTCGGCGCCGGGGTCTGTTTCACCCAACTGAACAAACTCGAAGACGCGGTCAAAATCTTCGAAGGCATCCCCGGCCCCGACCGCAACGGCGAACTGGCGCTGGCGGCGTACCTGCTCGCCGATTGCTACATCCGCCAAGCGCCGACCAAGGCCGACGACGCGCTGCAAGAGAATCAGATCCGCGAGAAGCTGGGCGCCGCCGCGGGGATGCTCGACTCATTCGTGAGCGCCAATGCGAAAGCGCCCGAGACGCCCGCCGCGCTGCTCAAGCTCGGCCACTGCCTCAAGCGCTTGGGTTCGACCCT
>JAYTBD010000219.1:0-5110 GCA_043737155.1 Fimbriiglobus sp.
TCACTTTTCGATTGCGTATATTTAAGTTCCCGCCGGTCATCGAACTTGGCAGCACCATTGCGGGAGTATCGAAGATAATCGATCCGGTCCCAATAGCAAAGCGGGTCGAGGATTCAGCGACTCTGAGAAACCTGAGGCCGCCGCTCTCCCGCCGCCGCTTGACATGCCCGCTTTAATCGTCACCATTCGCGCCTTTTGATCCGTTGTGTCGCTCTCCGTTTTGAGGATTCGTTCGACAGCCTGCTTGAGCTCGTGCAAATTCAAAGAAGTGCAAACTCTCAGCACAAGCTTTGAGTTGTGAGATTTTATATCGTGGCTCAAAACGTCTACCACTACCCATCGCACAGGTCCAGATGTCCAAGCTTCCGCACCGTTGCCGTCAATAGTCGCCGAGAACTTCCCCGGCGTTCATCGTGCACAGCGCCGCGAACACGGCGATGGGGATCCCCTCGCGCACGAATTGGACGTGGCCGTCGGTGAACAAGAAGTTACCGCCGCCGGTGTGGAAGCTGAAAGGCTCGTTGTCGTTCTTCTTGTTCATCGCGAAGGCGCAACCGCCGGCGCCGCCGCAACCTTCGGCTCCCCCGTCGGCGGAGGCTCCGTCCAAGCTGAACGGACCTTCGCTATCGACCCAGCCGATGCCTTGGTTGTTGCTCAACGATGCGTCGGCGGCGCGCTTGCGGAAGACGAGCGGTCGGCCGGCGCACTCGACCACGAGGATCGTGGCCGAGGTGCCGTCGGTCACGTCGGTCATCTTCGTCCGCGAGTTGCGGGACATGACCGAGAAGCGGTTGCCGGTGCCATAGAGATCTCTCGGGAGGTGAGAGTTGATCGACGCCGGTTGAACGCCGAGGATCGCTTCGTAGTCGGTCGGAGCGATGGGGTTGGCGAACGTCATCGCCGGACGGGGCAACTTGGCCACCGCGGAGAGCACGTCCTTCCGATGCGGCACGCTCGGGCATTGATACGTCTTCACCGGGACCGCCCCGGCCGTCGGATTGGTCCCTTCCCACCAGTTCAAATTGAAATTGTAGAGCTTCTGCAAGTTCTCCTGCTCGATGTACGGCAGCGTCAGCGGTCGCCAGCCGACATACTTCCCGGCGGGGTTGCCCGGCCCGGCAATGGTCCACCCGGACGCGGGAAAGACATGATTCGCATCGTGGAAGCCGTGCAGGGCCAGCCCGAGTTGCTTGAGGTTGTTGGTGCATTGCGTCCGCGCCGCGGCCTCGCGCACTTTTTGCACGGCGGGGAGCAGCAACCCGATCAGGATCGCGATGATCGCGATCACGACGAGCAATTCGATCAGGGTGAAGGCGACACGGCGCAGCATGGCAACCCTCATGGCAGCTTCATCGTAACCGTCTGCGGGGTGCCGTTGCGCAGCAGCTCCAGCTTCACACTGTCGCCGGGCTTCTTCTCGCGCAGAGCGTAGGCGATCATATCGGTCTCGCGGGCGAAGTCGCCGCGGCCGTCGAACCCGACGAGCACATCGCCTTTCCGGACGCCGGCCTTGTGGGCGATATCGTGCGGGGCGAACGTGCCGACGTGCTCCAGCAGGAAGCCCATTTTCTCCGGCGCCAGTTTCAACTTGGTTCGTTGATCCGCAGGGAGCGCGGTGGGGAACATGCCTCCGAGCGCTTTGCGGCGCAAGCCCCACGTGCTCGCCCGCCACGAGATGTCATCCTTCTGCCGCCAGCCTTTCTCCAGCTTCAGGGTCAGTTCCATCGGTGGGGATTTGCCTCGGACGATCTCGGCTTTCACCGTGCCCCCCTCCGCCGGTGTGTTGTGCAACACCCATTGCACATCGGCGATCGACAGCAGCGGTTGACCCGCCAGAGTCTTGATGGTGTCCCCGACTTAGAAACCGGCTTTCTCGGCGTCGCTGCCTCTATCAAAACTCAGCACCCTGGCCAGCTCCTTCGGGTCGAGGATCAGGCCGAGCGATTTCGGATGCGGGTACGGGAAGAGCAGCGAGTCGGGCAAGGTTTCGTTCTTGGCGAAAGCGTGGTCTCGAACGGCGTCGCCGATCTGGTGGCAGTGGATGCAACTTTGAACGACTTTGCCTTGGTAATCGAGAGTCGACTTGAACTTGGTCTTGAGCGTCGGGAAGAGTTCCGGACGGGCGAACTCGGGGGCCGGGCCGCGTTTCGCCGCGAGCGAATCCCCGACCTTGGAAAAATCGCCGTGGAGCGAGATTACGCCTTTCATAGCCTCGGCCAGCCCATCGACCGACACGTCGCCGATCCAATTCTTACGGTGCGAGCGTGTGCCGAAGCGGCCGTAGATCGTGCCGTTTTCGCGGAAGAAGAAGACGGCGAAGGATTGGTCGGTATCGAATTGGAAGAGCGAGAGATCGAGGCCGTTGGTGGAAACGATGCGCAGCGGGACGAACTTCTCCAGCAAGGGTTTGATGCGTGCGTCCGCGTCGATGAGTTCGTCGTCGAGTTTGACGCACTCCTCGCAAGGCAGGCAGCGCAGCACCGCGATGATCGGCTTGCCGGTTTTCTTCGCCTCCGCGAACGCTTTCGGCACGTCGTTGTAAATCCACTTCCCCTCGGCCTCGATTTTCTTCTTATCGGCGCGGACCTTCTCTTCGCGCGTCTGCTGGGCCGACACAGCCGCGACGACGAATAGGAGCACGGCGAGTGCCGACAGAAATGGGCGGGGCATTGTTGTAGTCTCGGGAGGGACGGATGGAGAGGGAGTGTAATTGACAACGGAAGGCGACACAAGCGACGGGCGACCAACGAGCTGGACGCGTGAGCGAGGGAACAATCCCATTTCGCAAAGGTCCTTTATCCCGGTGCGGTCCGTCGCTCACGCGTCCGGCTCGTAGTCGCCAACCCGTTGACTCGCCCGTCCGCACCGCGTACTCTCGTGTTCCTTCCCCCTCTTCGCTTTGGATCGATCCATGCTCACGCGCCGCCAAATGCTGCTCGCCTCCGGGGTCGCCGTGCTCCCCGTCTGCACCCGCGTCTTCGGCGCCGAGCCGGCGATCCCGAAGGACTCGCGCCTCGGCAATCCGAAGACCCTCAACGACTACTTCCCCTTCGCGGTGCCCAATAGCAAAGAAGAATGGGCCGCGCGCCGGCAGATCGTCCGCGAACAGACGCTCGTCTCGCACGGGCTGTGGCCGATGCCGGAGAAGACGAAGCTCGAACCGGTGATCCACGGCAAGATCGAGCGGGACGGGTACACCGTCGAGAAGGTCTTCTTCGCCAGCACGCCGGGCCACTACGTTAGCGGCAACCTGTATCGACCGATCGTCGAAGCGGACGGACAGAAGTACCCCGCCGTCCTCTGCCCGCACGGGCACTGGAACAACGGCCGGTTCTACGAGAACTCCGAGGCGAATGCGAAGAACGAGATCAAGAGCAACGCCGAGAAGACCATCGAAGGGGCCATGTACCCGCTGCAAGCGCGCTGCCAGATGCTCGCGCGCATGGGGTTCGTCGTCTTCTTCTACGACATGGTCGGCTACGCCGACAGCAAAGCGATCCCACACATCTTGAAATCGGGCGTGCCGAACGCGGAAGGTTTCGCCGATGCCGAGGGGGAACTCCGATTGCAATCGCTCATGGGGCTGCAGACGTGGAACAGCATCCGCGCCCTCGATTTCATCGAGAGCCTGCCCGACGTGGATCCGAAGCGCATCGGCATCACCGGGGCCAGCGGCGGCGGCACGCAAACGTTCGTCCTCACCGCCATCGACGACCGCGTGACGGCGGCCTTCCCCGCCGTGATGGTCAGCACCGCCATGCAGGGCGGCTGCATCTGCGAGAACTGCAGCCTATTTCGCGTCGGCACCGGCAACATCGAACTCGCCGCGGTCTTCGCCCCCAAGCCGATGGCGATGAGCGGCGCCAAAGACTGGACGGTGGACATCGAAACCAAAGGCTACCCGGAACTGAAGCAGCTCTGGAAGCTCCTCGGCAAAGAAGAGAACGTGCTGGCCAAGGCGTTCCCGCAGTTTCCGCACAACTACAACCAAGTGGCGCGCGAGATGATGTACGGCTGGTTCAACAAGCACTTACTCGGCGTCGACAAAGCGGTGGTGGAGCTGCCGTTCAAACCCGTGCCGCCGGCGGAGCTGAGCGTCTTCGATGCCCAGCACCCGCGGCCGAAAGACGAGTTGAAGTCGAAAGAGCTGCGGGCGAAACTGACCGCGGCGAGCGATGCGCAGATGGCGAAGATGTTGCCGACGGACAAGGTGAGTACGGTGAAGTACCAGAGCTTCTTGAAGGTAGCACTGCGGGCGATGATCGCGGACGACGTGCCGAAGGAGATCGCAGTCCGCCAAGGGCCGATCGAGAGCAAGCGCGACGGCTATACCATGCACCGGGCCGTGCTCGGGCGCAAGAACGAAGCGGACGCCGTGCCGCACGCGGGGGTCTTCGGACCGAAGGCGGATGGCCGCACCGTCATCTGGTTGCATCCGAAAGGCAAGGCGTCGCTGTTCGAAGCTGAGAACTTGACCCCCGTGGCGAAAGCGCTGGTCGAGGCGGGCTTCGCCGTGGTGGCGCCGGATGTATTGGGCGTCGGAGAACTGTCCCCGTCCAAACCGTTCGCGGTCTCCGAAATCTACGCCGGCTTCACCTACGGCTACAACCGTCCGCTCTTCGCCGAGCGTGTCCACGATGTGCTTACGACCATCGCCTTCACGCGGATGCTCAAATCGAAATCGACCCACCTGATCGGCTGGGGCGAGTTCGGCCCCATCGCCATCGTCGCCCGCGGCGCGGCCGGGGCCGCCATCGACAAGCTCGTCGCGGACGGGAACAACTTCAAGTTCGCCGATTTGAAGAAGCCGACCGACCCAATGATGCTGCCGGGGGCGCTGAAATACGGCGATGTGCCGGCGTTCCTCGCCCTCGGGGCACCCGGTAAGACGCACGTGTACAACTTCAATTTCGGGGAGAAGCAGCCTGCCGCTAGGGCGTACGAGTCGCTGGGTGCGCCGAAGTCGCTGGAAGTGAGGAAGGGCGCGTCGACCGCCGACGAGGTGGTGGCTTGGGTGAAGGCGGATTGATTCACCCGTGGGACATCACGGCGAGCGGCACGGCGTGAGCGTGCCGTGGAATCGAAAATTCCGAGCGCGATGGATCAGCGA
>JAYTBD010000220.1:0-2012 GCA_043737155.1 Fimbriiglobus sp.
TTCCATCACGTCGGTCGCGCTCGATGTGTCGAGGTTGCCGGTCGGCTCATCTGCCAACAGCACGCTCGGCTTGTTCACGAGCGCCCGCGCCACGGCGACGCGCTGCCGTTCGCCGCCGGAGAGTTCGGTCGGCTTGTGCGTCAGCCGGTGCGACAAGCCGACGGAATCGAGGATCGCCCGGGCGAGCGTGCGCCGTTCCCCGGCTCCGATCCCGGCGAGCATCAGCGGCAGTTCGACGTTCTCTTGAACCGTGCGACCGGCGATGAGGTGGAACGATTGAAACACAAAGCCGACGCAGTCCCGGCGGTAGTCGGCGAGTTGCCCGCGCGACAAGGAGCCGAGGTTGCGACCGGCGACGGTGAGCGTGCCGGTGCTCGGGACGTCGAGGCCGCCGATGAGGTTCATCAGCGTCGATTTGCCCGAACCCGATTTGCCGAGGATGGCGACGCGTTCGCCCGGTTCTACGGCGATGTCGACGCCCGCGAGCGCCGAGACCGCGGATGTGCCGACGCCGTAGATCTTGGACACGGCGGCCGCGCGGATGATGGAGTCGGGCATAACTGGAGCATACGGAATCGGGAATAAATGCGGGTGGACCGGCTCTTATAAGCGGTAGACAATTTCCGCGGTCCGCACCGCAAACCACCCCAAGCCGAGGCGGGTTATGTACGGCTATTTGGCCGACGGCGTCGTGTTGCTGCACGTACTGTACGTCGCGTATGTTCTGGTCGGGCAACTGGCAATCATCGCCGCGGCCCCTTTCAAACGGCTCTGGGCGAAGAACCCGTGGTTCCGCTTCACGCACCTCGCGGCCATCGGCATCGTCGCGGTCGAAGCGATCATGGGCTGGCGCTGCCCGCTGAGCACGTGGGAAGAAAAACTCCGGCTGATGGACGGGCAGACGTTCGATTCGAGCGCGACGTTCCTCGGTCGGTTGCTCCACAATTTACTGTTCATCGAGGGCCAACCGGAGAGCTTTTTCACCGTGCTCTACCTCGCCATGATGATCCTCGTCGTGCAGGGCTTGGTGATGTATCCGCCGCGTTGGTTCCGCATCGGTGAGACACCGGCGCATACCGGCCCGCGGCTGCAGTTGGCGTAACGGGTGCTACAATAGAAGTGGCCCACCGCTTCCTTACCGGACCTCCCGAAGATGCCGACCTACGATTACGAATGCGACGCCTGCGGCCATAAGTTCGAACAGTGGCAGTCGTTCAAAGACGATCACCTGACGACCTGCCCAACCTGCAAGAAGAAGAAACTCCGCCGGCTTTTCGGATCCGGCGCCGCCATCCTTTTCAAAGGGTCGGGCTTCTACGAGACCGACTACAACCGCAACGAAGAGTACCAAAAGTCGGCGAAAGCCGATGCGGACGCGGGCACGGTCAAACCCGCCGAGACGAAACCGGAAACGCCCGCCGCGACTCCGGCGACGCCGGCCCCCGCCGTGGAAACTCCGGCCGCACCTTCGAAGAAAACCGGCGGGGGCGGTCGGGGAAAGAAAGACGGCAAATAGCGGAATTGCCGGAGTTCCGGGGGGATGCGGACGATGAATAGGGTGCAATGCCCGATCTGCGACGACCCGATGCCGGGTTCGCCGCTCGAGTATCCGGATTACCCGTTCTGCTCGAACCGGTGCCGGATTATCGACCTCGGGCGTTGGCTCGGGGAAGATTACAAAGTGGCCGGCCGCGAGGCGGTCTCCGAGGATCGCTCCTCGGCGAAGTCGGAGACCGAAGAATAGACAGCCCGCAACCCGGCCGCTCCTTCGGCCGTTTTCGATAAGTCCCGAGGCACGGCGGCCGCCGTGCCTCGCGGCGTTTGAGTGTGGCGGCGAGTTTCCCAACTTGCCGTGGAATGCCATCAAAGTCCAAAATTCCATGATCGAAGCTCCGACCATTTGATTTGTCGGCAAGTTGGGAAACTTGCCGCCACAACCGAACCCGGACGGTTGAACTCCGACCGCGATTCCCGAAAACACTCCCCGCTCCGCCGTCGGTCGTTTTCGAGAT
>JAYTBD010000221.1:0-5097 GCA_043737155.1 Fimbriiglobus sp.
CTTTCACCTTCACCGGCCTGGTCGAGGAACCGGGGAAACCCTCGACCGTTCTGGTGGTCGGCAGCGCCGGGAAGCCGCTCGCAATCCACCTCGACGGCGCGGGGTTGTCACTGACCCCGATCCTCCGCATCGCGGATGGGGCCGATAAGCAGGCGTTGAAATCCGAACCCCCGGCGATGAACGGCCCCATCAGAGTCGCATTCACTCCGATCGCGACGGCGACCTATAAATTCGAAGTGCGCGACCTCTTCGCCACCGCCGGTCCCCGGCACGCTTACCGACTGCGCGTGATCCCGGCCGTACCGGACGCGGAAGTCAACGTCGCCACCGATCGCTTCGCCATCGCCGTCGGCACGCCGCTCGACATCCCGATCACCATCAAACGTCTGCACGGATTCGGCGGCGAGTTGATCGCTTTCGCCGACGGGCTTCCCGAAGGGATTTCGGTTGAACCCGCTCCGCCGCAGGCGAAGCCGGTGCCGAACACGGTGACATTGCGATTGATCGCGGTGAAGCCTTTTGCCGGCGGTCCCATCCGCATCGGCGCCGCGAAAAAGGGTGACGACGCCTTTCGCCGAATCGCGTCGACGCCGCTCGCGGATTTCGAGCTTTCGACGGAAAATTTATGGCTCACCGCGACATCACAGGGCGCGAAAAAGTAGAGGGGACTCAGAAGATCATCGCTTCGCCTGACTTCTCCGGCGCATGATCCACACGATTTTAAATCACGCGACCAACCGGCCCAACCGATACATCTTCACATCGGTCGCGACAAAGAGGGCGCTAGAAATGAGGATTCGATTCGGGGCGATGATCCTATCCTTCGCCTGCACCGGCCATGCATTTTGCCAAGATACACCGGCGACGACAGGTGCGGCCCAAGACCGCTACAAGTACACCCCGACCGTGTGGGGTCACCTCCCGGCGTCGGCGGGGCCAAAGGCCTCGGAATACAAAGCGGTGGGCGCTCGCACCGCACCCATTTCAAAGGATCCCTCGGCGGATTTGACGTCCGTCGCTCCGCAGGCTCTCACAATCGCGAGTTATTTTCGGCCGGCCCCGCCCATACCGATGCATCGGCGCCAGGCGGGTGTATTCGTGGAGCAGGTATCATCGCAGGGAGCAAATGCTCGCTTCAAAACATTTGGCGATCCGGATTCGGTCTCCTCGGCGATGTCGCTCGTAACGAAAGTCGAAGCCGCGCCCCGCGTGAGAATCAGTCGGTCTTGCGCATCCCTCGCCGGAGGGTCGCATGCGTACAAAGCAACGTCCGTCACGCTTGGTACCGAACCGCCCGTTCGCTTGTCCTCGACCGATAGGTAGTTGAAGGCTCCTCGCGATTGATCCGGAAATGTAAATCGGTCATTCGAGAACCGGCAATTCCGCGGAAGTATCGGCGGCGGAGGGAGTGTTGATCGGTGTCCACCAGAGGTAGTCGCGCTGGGCTTTCGGTTCCGCGCCGATCATCTCCGGGATCGGTCCGGATTTGGAATCGATGCTCCACCACACGACCGGCCCGTTTTCCGGCTTCCAAGCGGAACGGGGATGGAAACGCATCGTGCTCAAGAACGATTCCGCGAGCATGACGGCCGATTGCCATGTCGTCTCGCTGATCAGCCGAACCCCGGTGGGTTTTTCACCGACCAGTTCGGGCAGACTCCCTTCGCGCAGGAGACGCCGCGCTCGCTTTCGCAGTTCGCTACTCATGGGCTCGGACCCTTTCCATGGTTCACCCATCGGAATTCGAAGGAAGGGACTTTCTGCTGAACCGGGTAAGCACGAGCAGCCGAAACGGCACAAAGCGGACGGCGACCGACTGATAGCGCCACATGGACTTGTCCCGAGTTCATTCCTCGGTCGAAACACAAACTCTTCGCGAAGTAGGATGCAAAAGAGGTGCGGTCAGCGGCTGACCGACCGAATGGAAAAACCGAACACGGCGGAAAGCCTGAAATCCAGACCTCCCGTCGCGTTCGGTCGTCGTCTGTCCCTCCGGAGCGGACCCTGCAATGACCCCACGGAGATTCGAACTCCGGTCCCAGCCTTGAAAGGGCTGTGTCCTAGGCCTCTAGACGATGGGGCCATTCGAGCGGCACCGATTGCTAGGACACACGTTTTTTAAGGGCCGCGGCCCCGCGCGTCAACCCGGTTTGACCACAATCCGCGCGGCCACCGGGCCGTTCGGCCGATTTTCCCACTTGCATCGCGCGGCGAAATCCCTGTCAATACGGGTGCCCGAACCTCCCCATCGGAGACCGCCCGTGACATTCGCACCCGCCGTGCTCGCCCTATTGCTGCAAATCCCCACCGCGGCTCCGAACCCATTCGACTTCGCGGATGGGGATCGCGTCGTGCTTATCGGCGGCACGCTCATCGAGCGCGAACAAGCATCGGGGTACTGGGAACTCGCGCTGACGATGCGGAACAAAAACAAAGCAGTGACGTTCCGGAACCTCGGCTGGAGCGGCGACACCGTTTGGGGCGAATCCCGCGGCAGCTTCGACGGCCCCGCCAAAGGATACGCGAAGCTGATCGAGTTGACGAAGGAACTCAAACCCACGGTTATCCTGCTCTGCTACGGGCAGAACGAATCGTTCGCCGGGGATAAAGGGATCAAGGCTTTCACGGCGCAGTTCGAAAAACTGCTGAAGGATCTGGCGCCGACCAAAGCGCGGTTCATTTTGATAAGCCCGACGCCATTCGAGGATGTAAAGCCGTTGAAGGACGCGAAGGGGAAGAACGAGAACTTGGCCAAGTACGTCGCGGTGATCAAGGATTTGGCAGTGGGTCAGAATGCGGGGTTCGTGGATGTGTTTGCAAGGGTGCCCACGTTGTCAAAGCAAGCGAACTATACCGAGAACGGTATCCACTTCAACGACGACGGATACAGCCGCCTCCGGGGATTATTTCACGCCGATGATACGATCGATAATGCCGCGACGGAGGAATTGCGCAAGGCGATCATCGCCAAGAACGAACTCTTCTTCCACCGCTGGCGTCCGCAGAACGAAACGTACCTCTTCGGCTTTCGCAAGCACGAGCAGGGGAAGAATGGCAAAGAGATCGCCGAGTTCGACCCGCTGGTGGCAAAGGCCGAGGAGAAAATCGCGGGGCTGCGAAAAGATTTGAAGTGATGCAGGAGAAGAGGAACCACGAAAAGCACGAAGAACACGAAAGTGAGAATTGGGTCGATGAGCGGCCGCCGATTGCATGATTCGTTTCTGACCCCTTTCGTGATCTTCGTGCTTTTCGTGGTTGATTCCCCGACCTTTCAACGAGGAGTGTCGCAATGGATCCCGAGGTGATCGCAGAGGAAAAGATCCTCTACAAAGAGGAGAGTTACGTGATCCAAGGGGCAATTTTTGAGGTCTACCGGGAAATGGGACCGGGGTTCATCGAGCACGTTTACCAAGAAAGTCTGCAAATCGAATTGCGTCGACGGGCATCCCTTTCATCGCAAAACAGCATTTGGAGTTGGTTTACAAAGGCGAAGTTTTGAAAGGAACTTACGAGCCGGATGTGATTTGCTTCGACAAGATCATCCTCGAATTGAAAGCGGTGCGAGAACTCGCGCCGGAGCACTCGGCACAGATACTGAATTATCTGAAAACCACGGGGATGAAGCTCGGTTTGCTGGTGAACTTCGCCAGTCATCCGAAGGTCGTCATCAAGCGATTCGCGAAGTGATATTTCGATCCGATCGACAACCACGAAAAGCACGAAGGCCACGAAATAGATCAAATGAGAAACGGGATTTGCAGATCGATGAAACCCTGTCAGCCAGCGAATGCTGAAGTTGGTTTTCTATCTCACTATTTCGTGCCCTTTGTGCTTTTCGTGGTCGAATCATTTTTAAAGGACGCATAGCTCGTCGGCGTTTCCCACATCGTCACTTCGACCACCGGGTAACCCGCGGCTTCGACCCAGTCGAAAATGAGCTTGGCGATGTTCTCCGTAGTCGGGTGATCGCCCATCGCGAAAACCGGTTCCCCGGCGATGCGGAGCACCGTTGTCAGCGGATCGCCTTCGAACAGCAGCATCCGGTGGTCGAGCGTCTCGTCGATCCAATCGCCGATGCGTTTGCGCATCCCCGAGAAGTCCGCGACCATGCCGAGGGCATCGAGCTTCTCCGCTTCTACGGTAATCACTGCTTTGCCGTTGTGCCCGTGCAGGTGCCGGCACTTGCCGTCGTAGTCCATCAGCCGGTGGCCGAAGCAGAAGTGGATCTCTTTCGTCGCGCGGAACATCGCCATCAGTCTCTGTGGGATTCCTTCAATTGTACGCCGTCGGGTCGGGCAGACCCCGCGGTTTCGACTTCGGAAATCTTTCTGCAATTCGTCTCGGAGGACTTCCGAAGTCGAAGCCGGACTTCGGAAGTCGGGTCACGCCGCTTTGCCGAGCGGGACGATCCGCTTCATCCAAGACAGCGTCGGTTCGTGCGAGTCGCCGCCGCGCTTGGAATTCTTTTCCGACTTGTCTTCGCCCGCGGCTTCGATGAGACCCTCGGCTTTGCCCGTCTTCACTTGCACGAACACACCCAACAGCGTGCCGACGACGACGGCCCCGTTCAGCGCCGCGGCGTTTTCCAGCGCCCATCTGGAACCGTCGAAGCCGATGAGGGTCTCGCCCATCACGACGAGCGTGTGCCAGCAGATGAGGATGCCGAGCACGCTCATGGCGATCATCGTCCAGAGCTTGTAGAGCACGACGCCGAGCAACCCGCCGCAGAGGAAGACGGCCCAAAGTTCCTGCGCGGAAGGTGCCACGGCGGTCGCGGCGAGCCAAGCGGCGACGCCGCCGGTGACGAACGAGAGAATGCGTGCGATTTCGAGGGCCAGCATCCCGGCGGCGATGGCGCTGAGCACCCCGACGACGAGGATCTGCACTCCCGCGTTTTGACCGGCGCTGAGTCCGAGGATCCCGGCGGTGAGGGTAATGGCGAACACGACCCAGAAGCGGTGCCAGCGCCAGCCGAAGGCCCACAGAAGGAAGCCGAGGAACAGCAGAAACCCGGACGCGCCGATCGATAGGCCGCGGGCTTCGGCGATCACATCGGGATTGATGAGCAACATCTCGGGAATTCTCGCGAGGCCCGAA
>JAYTBD010000222.1:0-5094 GCA_043737155.1 Fimbriiglobus sp.
TCGTTCGGTTCCCACAGCAGTGGCAGCCTGACAACACACGAACTGGTACACGACTCCACCCATGCCCAAAAAAACCCTCACGGACCTCGGCGACCTCACCGGGAAGATCGTCCTCCTCCGCGTCGATTTCAATGTGCCGCTCGATAAGAAGACCGGCGCGGTGAAGAACGACCGCCGCATCCGCGGTGCGGTGCCGACGATTCAAGCACTGTTGAAAGCGGGGGCTTCGGTCGTGGCGATGAGCCACCTCGGCCGGCCCGAGAAAGCGACCCCTGAGGAGCGCGCTCATCTGAAGATGGACAAGTTGGCCGCGCGACTCGGTGAACTGCTCGGGAAGCCCGTGACCAAAGCCGGGGGCGAAGTCGTCGGCCCCGAAGTTACCGCCGCGGTTTCCGCACTCGCACCCGGCGGGGTGCTGCTACTCGAGAATCTCCGCTTCGACCCGCGCGAACAGAAGAACGATCCCGAGTTCGCATCGGCCATCGCCGCTCTGGGGGATGCGTACGTCAACGATGCCTTCGGCACTTGTCACAACGACAAAGACGCTTCGATGGTCGCCGTGCCGGCCGCGATGAAAGCGGCGGGGAAGCCCCGGGCCGTCGGATTGCTCGTCGCCAAAGAACTGGAAATCATCGAAGGCTTGATGACGTCCCCGAAGTTGCCGGTGCTCGCCGTCATGGGCGGGGCCAAAGTCTCGGACAAGATCGCGTTCATCAACGCCCTGCTTCAGAAAGTCGATCACTTGCTCATCGGCGGGAAGATGGCTTACACGTTCCTCAAGTCGCAGGGGGTCGGTGTCGGAAGCACCCGCGTCGCGGCCGAGGAACTCGAAGCCGCCAAGCCGCTGCTGGCCCACGTCGGCGGGAAAATCACGCTGCCCGTCGATTACCTCGCGGCCCGCTCGGACGACTTGATGGTCGTCAAGGCCTTCGAAGGCGACATCGAAGCCGGCTACGAGGGCGTCGACATCGGCCCGAAGACGCTCGACCTCTATTCGCGGAAGATCGCCGAAGCGGGCACCGTGATTTGGAACGGGCCCGTCGGTTGGTTCGAACAAGCCCCCTTCAGCGGCGGTACCAAAGGGATCGCCGCGGCGATGGCCGCCAGCAAGGGTGTCACGGTGGTCGGCGGCGGGGAAACGGCCGAGGCCGTGGAGCAGTTCGGATTCGACGCGAGCATGACGCACGTCTCCACTGGCGGCGGGGCGTTCTTGGCCTACGTCGAGGGTAAGAAATTCCAATCGCTCGCCCAGATCGACGACCGGTGAGAGGGGCCGAAGTGACCGTCCCGTCGACCGCGGAGCGCAGCAAGCGCGGCATCCCCGAAGGGCTTTGGCTCCGGTGCCCCCAGTGCAAAGCCACGATCTTTCGCAAGGAAGTCGAGGCCCGGCTGAACGTCTGCCCCGAGTGCGACCACCACTTCTACGTCTCCGCGCGGGATCGCTTGGCCCAGCTCCTCGACGAAAACACCTTCGAAGAAATGGACGCCGACCTGCGGCCGGTCGACACGCTCGGGTTCGTCGATAGCCAGCCTTATGCCAAGCGATTGCTCGAACAGCAGAAGAAGACGGGGCTGGGCGACGCGGCGGTCTGTGGCACCGGCTTCATCCGTGGGCGCGGAGTCGTTCTCGGGATCACCGATTTCGCATTTATGGCCGGGAGCATGGGCGCTGTCGTCGGCGAGAAACTCGCACGCGCGGCGGAGAAAGCCACAGAATTGAAGCGGCCCCTGATCTTCGTCTCGGGCTCCGGTGGCGGGGCGCGGATGCAGGAAGGGATTCTGTCGCTGATGCAAATGGCCAAGGTCTCGGCGGCGCTGGCGCGGTACCATCTGGCGGGCGGGCTTTATATCTGCATTCTGACGAACCCGACGATGGGCGGCGTCGCCGCGAGTTGGGCCTTTCAAGGCGATCTCACCATCGCGGAACCGCGGGCGATGATCGGCTTCGCCGGGGCGCGGACGATCAAGAACACGATCCGCCTCGAACTGCCGGACGGATTCCAGACGAGCGAATTCCTGCTCCAGCACGGGTTCGTCGATCGCATCGTGTCGCGGAAAGACATCCGCACCGAAGTGTCGCGCATCATCGACTACTGCGAAATACAATAGGCCGGGCGTCCCGTCAGTTGTCCGAAGGGAGTGTGCGTCTTGGGTCTTCTCGATGGCCTCAAAAAACTCTTTGCGAAGGGCGACGGCGCCAAAAGGCGCAAGGTCATCACCCTCGCCAAGCGCTTCGATCTGCAAGGGCGTACCGGGCAGGGCAGCATGTCGAAAGTCTGGAAGGCCTACGACCGCGAACTCGGTCGCGTCGTCGCTCTCAAAGTGCTCGACAAAGCCAAGACGATCAAGTTCGAAGAGAAGTTCAAACTCCAGGGTTTGAAGAAGCCGCCCGAGGGGGAAATCTGCGAGGGCCTCCGCCACGACAACATCGCCAAAACCTACGAGCACGGTCTGACCAATCTGGGCGAACCGTACTTGGTGCTCGAGTGGATCGAAGGGTTGGGGCTGAACTACTTGATCGAGAACAAACACCATCAGCTCCAAGGCAACCGGATCAATTTCGTCGGCCAACTCTGCGATGCGCTCGACTACCTGCACGGGCAAAAATACCTGCACCGCGACCTCTGCCCGCGGAACGTCATGGTTTCGGCCGGGAGCGTCGTCAAGCTGATCGATTTCGGTCTGACGGTGCCCTATACCCCGCCGTTTTGCCAGCCGGGCAACCGCACGGGCACGGTCGATTATCTGGCGCCTGAAGTCATCAAACGCACCACGACCGATCACCGCTTGGACATGTTCGCGCTCGGCGTGACCGCGTTCGAGGTCTTCACCGGCCAACTCCCTTGGGAGAAATCGCCGAGTTCGGAAGAGACGCTCCGCCGGCACTTGAACACGCCGCCGCGGAATGCCGGTGATCTCCGGCCCGAGTTGGACGAAGAAGTCTGTCGCATCCTGATGAAGTCGATCGAGCGGGACAAAATGAAGCGCTACGCGTCCGCCAAAGATTTTAAGGAAGCGTTCGCCAAGTTGCGCAAGCAGGATTATTGACCCATCGCCGCCCGGCTCGCCGCGACGATGGCGGCGGTCTCGATCCGCAACGTCCGCGGTCCCAAACTCAACGTTCTCCAGCCGGCATCTGTGGCCGCGGCGATCTCGGCGTCGGTGAATCCGCCCTCCGGTCCGACGGCGAACGATGCACCGGCAGCCCAGTTAGCCGGACGCGCGAGCGACGGTCCGGTGTGGAGGATGCATTTGTCGCCGGGGAGTTCCGAGGTCAAAAACTCGGGGAGTGACAGCGGCTTGTCAACCGCCATCAGCGTGTTGCGTCCGCACTGCTTGCTCGCTTCGATCACCGCGCGGCGCCACTTCTCCGATTTGTCTTCTTTCGGCCGCACGACCGAGCGTTCGGTGATCAGTGGAACGAACCGCGTCGCCCCGACTTCGACGAGCTTCTCCAGTAAAAAATCGAGCCGATCCCCCTTGGGAAGTGCCGATCCGACGACGATGGGAAATACAACCTCCCGAGCTGGCGACTCGGCGTGGAAGACCCGCAACACGACCTGCTTCTTGCCGACCGAAACGACTTCGGCAGGGTATTGCGATCCGTCCCCGTTGAATAGATGGATCCTCTCGCCGGGCAAAAAGCGGCGGACCGCCCCCAAATGATGGGCCTCCGCGCCGTCGAGGATAAACTCCCCCGGTGACAGCGGCTCATCGGTGAAAAATCGGTCGGCCATCGATAAACCGTTGCGGACGGGCGCGGAAAACGAGAGTATATCAGCGTCGCACCCGATTCCCATTCCCTCCCCGGAACCGCCATGCCCACATCTCCCTCCCACACACGCCGCGGCTTTCTGAAGTCCGGCCTTGCCACCGGGGCGTTCCTCGCGCTGCCCAAGTCGGTCTATCACGCCGCACTGCTCGCCGAAGAGAAACCGAGCGAGCGCGTCCGCATCGGCTGCATCGGCCTCGGCGGGCAGGGCAAAGGAAATATGAAGGCGATTCAGGCGAACGTCGTCGCCATCTGCGATGTCGACGCCGGCCACCTCACTGAAGCCGAGAAACTCGTCGGAGCGGCCAAGGGAAAAACCGAGTCGTTCCGCGACTACCGCAAGCTGCTCGAGAGCAAAGAGGTCGATGCGGTGTTGATTTCGACCCCGGATCATTGGCACGCACTGCAGACGATCCACGCCTGCGAAGCGGGCAAGGACGTCTACTGCGAGAAACCGTTGACCTTGGTGATCGCCGAAGGTCGGGCGATGGTGAACGCGGCCCGCAAGCACAAACGCATTGTGCAGACGGGAAGCCAGCAGCGAAGCGATGCGAAGTTCCGCCAAGCTTGCGAACTCGTTCGCGGCGGTGCGATCGGGAAGATCCACACCGTCGAGGTCGGCTTGCCGGGGCCGAACTTCAAAGGGCCGGGCATCGCGGATAGCAAGATCCCGGACGGCTTGGACTTCGATCTCTGGCTCGGGCCGGCGCCGCTGCGACCGTACAACGAGAAGCGCGTGCACTACCTCTTCCGCTTCTTCTGGGACTACAGCGGCGGGCAGCAAACCAACTTCGGCGCCCACCACTTGGACATCGCCCAGTGGGGTTTGGGCATGGATCATTCCGGCCCGACCGAAATCGAGGGCAAAGCGACCCTTCACAAGGACAAGTGGTTCGAGACGCCCGAAACGGCCCGCGTGACGTACACGTACGGCAACGGCATCAAAATGCTCTGCAGCCTCGGCGGCGGCAAAGGCGGCTACGCCGGCGGCACCACCTTCCTAGGGGACAAGGGGGCGATCTTCGCGACGCGCGGCAAGATTGAAGTCACGCTCAACGGCGAGAAGGTCGATGCCGCGAAGTTGCCGGCGTCGGAGGTGAAACTCGACGTCAGTGGGAACCATCACAAGAACTGGCTGGAGTGCATCAAGACCCGCAAGTTGCCGATCTGCGATGTCGAGATCGGCCATCGCTCGGCGACCGTGTGCCACCTCGGCAACATCGCCTTGCGGACACACGCCGCGATCACTTGGGATCCGGTCAAGGAAGAAATCGCCGGCAACGCCCAAGCCGCGAAGTTGGTGACGAAGGAGTACCGCAAGC
>JAYTBD010000223.1:0-2008 GCA_043737155.1 Fimbriiglobus sp.
TCGACCTCGCCATCTTCGCCGGGGTGGTCTTCCTGCTCGACCGCTTGGCGAAGCTCGGCGGGGGAAGTCGGGCATCGCGGTGGTGGGCCATCGCCGGCATGATCTCCTTTTACCCGTTCAGCACGGAGTTCATCCACGCCCAGCGCGATGTGTGGCTCGCCCTGCCGATGCTCGGCGCGGTCTACCTGCGCCTCCGGCGCATCGCGAGGATGGCCGTGGGTGCGCGGGTCGGAATTTTCTGGCCCGCGTTCGCCGAGGGGTTGCTCTGGGCGCTGGCGACGTGGATCAAACCACACGTCCTCCCGCTGGCGCTGTTCACTTGGTTGCTCACCGCGCGGCGGTTGAGTGCCGGGTCGTGGCGCATCGCCGCGCGGGACCTCGCCGGCAACCTCGCGGCCGGGATCGCACTCGGGCTGGCGGGGGTGGCGCTGCTCGTCGGTTCGGGAACTTGGCCGCACTTCTGGACCGTCATGACCGAGTGGAACAGCCACTACGCCGATTTGATCTTCGGGGAACTCGTCTATCGCATCCCCGACGCCTTCACATGGTTCCCGCCGTGGAGTCTGATGCTCCTGCCGTCGCTGCTGCTCGTGGCGCTGTCGCTGATCGACGGCCGGGTGTTGTCCGCGAAGTGGCTGCCCGACGGTGAGCGCGGCCCCATCGCCCGGGGGATCGCCCCGCTCTGGTACGACCCGGCGGCGGGCGATGCGGCACGGTTCACCCGGGCCGTGTTCGCGGGGGTCTACCTCGCGTGGGTCGTCGAGTCGTTCGTCTTCCAGCGCGCGTTCCTGTACGTCCACGTCACCGAGACGCTGATGATGATCGCCCTCTGGGCGTCGCATCGGTGGTGCCTCCCGGCGTTCGTACTCGCTTGGATCGCCGCGTTCAGCATCCTGTTCCGCCTCGGCGACGTGTACCCCGAGTACCGGCAATCGCTGTCCGAGCGCCGCCGCGACATTTACTCGAAGCTCGACCTCGATTACCGGCACGCGCTCGCCGAGCGCGGCTACGCCGCGCGGTGGTGGGCCAGTTTGGAAACGCCGACGACCGGCCGGGACGACGCGCGGTTGAAGGACGACCTCAAGGTGATGCGGGGCCACGTCGCCACGACCGATTGGGAAGAGCTGCTCGATGTGGAGGAATTCCTGCGTTCGCAAAATGCGAAGGACCGCGAAGTCGTCTGTTGGGACGAAGGCGTTCACCCGCTCTATCTGAGCTTGGGCCTCCGGCCGGGATTGCGGTTCATGCACGTCCACAACGCCGAGCACATCGGCCCGGACGCACCCCGGATCATCCGCGATGAGTTGCAACGCAACGAATCGATCCGCTTCGTGGTCGGCGACCTCGAATGGGTGTCGTACGTGGAATACGAACGGCGCGACCGCGCGGTCCGCTACCGCCCCGGCCGCAGTCCGGACGATCTCGTTCCCCCTCTTCCCGAGTTCGTGCGCTTGAGCACCAAGAAATGGAGCGAGGTCTTCCCTTACGACGGCCGCCGGGCGGTCTTCCGATCCGGGGGCGGACAGGGGCGGTACATCGTCTTCGCGGTGAGCCACCCGCTGGGGAAAGTGGATTGACCGCTCCGACCGGATCGGCTCGCCCCGTGCGACGCGCCCGCATAAACTGCCGATGATTCGGCCCGCTTCTCCATTTGGAACCCCATGAACACGCACGACCTCGTCCGCGAACTGCGCGAAGAGAACGGCTCGAAGATCGTCCTGCTGGTGGCCGACGGACTCGGCGGGTTGCCGATGACGCCGGGCGGGCGCACCGAACTCGAAACCGCGCGGACGCCGAACCTCGACGCCTGCGCCGCGGCGGGGACCAGCGGGCTGAGCATCCCCGTGCTGCCGGGGATCACGCCGGGCAGCGGCCCCGGCCACCTCGGGCTGTTCGGGTACGATCCGCTCGAGTTCCGCATCGGCCGGGGGATCCTGGAAGCGCTCGGCATCAACTTCGCCGTCGGGCCGAACGACGTCTGCGTGCGCGGCAACTTCACCACCCTCGA
>JAYTBD010000224.1:0-2005 GCA_043737155.1 Fimbriiglobus sp.
TCACCAACGGGAAGGGCAAGCCGGTGCGCCTGATCCTGACGCCGGGCCAGCACGGCGCCCCGGCCAAGCGGAGGCGCTGCTGGCCGGGCTCAAGCCCAAAGTGGTGATCGCGGACAAGGGCTACGACAGCCGGGCCATCGTCGACTTGATCCGCCGCAAGAAGGCGAAGGCGGTCATCCCGACGCAGAAGAGCCGGGCCCGGCAGCGGCGGCACGACAAGGTCCTGTACAAGGCGCGGAACGTGGTCGAGCGGTTCTGGGCCAAGGTGAAGCAGTGCCGCCGGGTGGCGACGCGCTACGAGAAAAAGGCCCGAAACTTCTTGGCCTTCGTCCAGATCGCCTCGTTCCGCGTACTGCTGGGACCATGAACACTGTTCACACGGCCTAGCCCCGCGCGGGCCTCTTGGGAGAGGTGGAACGCCATTTTGAGGTAGATGTAGTACGGCGGTGGCGCCGTTACCCGCGCCCAACTCTCGTCGATGATCTGTTCGAGTTCGCGGGAAATATCCACGCACCACTGATCGTCCCATCGCTCGTCGAACCACCGGCTGAGTTTCTGGCAGGCGTCCTGATCGACCACATCGATGTTGAGTTCGCCCTGCTGCTGCAAGCCGGAAAACGTCAAGTTGCTGCTGCCGAGGTAGCCCACCTTCGGGCTGATCGGATCTTGGCGGAAGCAGAGGTAGAGCTTCGCGTGCAGGCGGTGGCGGAGGAAGAGCTTGACGACGACCTTCTTGTCCCGGAGCTGCTTGGCGAGCCGACGCAGCCCGGCCTCGTCTGCATTCGTGGGGACGCCGAATGTGAGCTGTTGCCGGAATTCCTCGGCGAGCTTTTTCTTCAAGCGGATGGCCGCCGAGTTGTCGATCCCGTCGTCGGCACCGACGTTTTGCAAGGCTTCGGCGAGTTCATCTTGGGGGAGGCGCTGCATTCCTACCAAGAGACGACAACAGCTATCCGAACCTCCACCCCAGCGTTCGATCGTCGAATCGATTTGCTTCCAACCGCGGAGGTTGAAATAACCGACACAGAAGTCGGCCCGCCCGGAACAAGCGAGTGTCTCCCGTAGTGCCGGGAGCAGGCTTTGGTCGTTGTTGTCGAAAATTCGGGGCATGGTTCTAGGCCGTGTGGGCAGAGATCTGGCGTTCTGGGTTCTGAGTAGTCCACCCCGAATCGATGAGCTATCGGTCGATGGTGATGCGCGCCTTGTCTTCGGGTTTCATCGGCGGCCGCGGGCGGAATTTGCAGCAGCCTATCGGAGTGTGCCGACAATTCTACGGAATGGAGTGATTTTGGGCGGAAGGGTAGGATTGAACCGTTAGGACGGCGATATTCACGGGCAGCCAAGTCGGCTCCGAAAAGTCTCTCAGGATGTTGGTTAATGTTGGGCATTGTCAAGAAACTGACGTGTAAGGGCAACCGCTCCGCCGATATCGCGGCGCGTTTCGAGCACCCGAGTACGCGGCTGAGCATCGGCGCCGACCTCGCGCTCATCGAGAACTACGACGTGCATACGGCGCGCTCGAACTCCACCTCGTGAAGAGCGCGAAGGTCGACGACCCGACGATCTTCCAACTGCTGCGCACGGTGCCGGGCATCGGGCCCATCCTCGGCCTCGTGATGCTCTACGAGATCGACGACATCCGCCGCTTCGCGGAGGTCGGCGACTCCCTGAGCTACTCCAGACTGGTGGCGTGCACGCACGAGAGCGTCGGGAAGGTCAAGGGGATCGGCGGCCGGAAGATCGGCAACGCGCACCTGAAATGGGCCTTCGCCGAGGCGGCGTCGCTGATGCTGCGTTCGTTCCCGGCGGCGAAGTCGTGGATGCAGCGGCAGTCGAAGAAGCGCGGGAAGAAGAAGGCGCACGCGATCCTGGAGGCGAAGATCGGCCGGGCGGTCTTCCACATCTGGCGGAAGCAGGTGGCCTTCGATGCCAAGAAGTTCCTGGCGTCCTGAGTGACACTCCGCTGTCACGTCGGAACTCGGCGAAGACAAATGCACGATGACGT
>JAYTBD010000225.1:0-2003 GCA_043737155.1 Fimbriiglobus sp.
TCACGCGACCTGGCTCGTATTGCGGAACAAGCCGTCGCGCGGAGCGTGACCTACTAAATCCGGAGGCATGGATGCCCACCGTCTCAATCATTGTCCCGATCCGCAACGAAGCCGATTTCATCGCGGGAACCCTCCGCTCGCTGCTGGAGCAGGACTTCCCGCGCGAGGAGTTCGAAGTCATCGTCGCCGACGGCGGCTCCACGGACGAGACCGTCTCTGTCGTCCGCGGATTGCAGGCCGAGTTCCCGAACCTCCGGCTCTTGTTCAATCCGAATCGCATTTCCAGCGCGGCGCGGAATCTCGCCATCCGGCACATGACCGGGCGCTATGCCGTGATCGTGGACGGGCACTGCCACATTCCGGATCGGATGTATCTGCGGAATGTCGTCGACGCTTTTGAGACGACCGGTGCCGACACGCTCGGTCGCCCCCAACCGCTCGATGCGCCGAACCCAAGCTCGTTCCAACGCGCCGTGGCCGTGGCGCGGGCGAGCCGCTTGGGGCACAACCCTGAGTCGGACATCTTCAGCGACGAGGCGAAGTTCGTCCCGCCGCAAAGCACGGCGGTCGCCTATCGGCGCGAGGTCTTCCACCGCGTGGGACTGTTCGACGAGCGCTTCGACGCCTGCGAAGACGTCGAGTTCAACCACCGCGTCCACGCGGCCGGGTTGACCTGCTACTTCAGCCCGAAGTTGAAAGTGGTCTACCACCCGCGCGGCTCGTGGAAAGGATTGTTCGTCCAACTGGGACGCTACGGCAGCGGTCGCGCGCGCCTCGCCGCAAAACAGTTCGAATCGCTGACACTTCCGGCGCTCGTGCCTCCGCTGTGGGTGTTGTGGCTGCTGCTCGCCCCGATACTGTGGGCCGTCCTTCCGGAATTCGGTTGGGTCTATCTGGGTTCCATCGCTCTGTACGCCGCGGTCATCGGGGCCGGGTCGTGGTGGCTCGGCCGGACGCTCCCGTGGGCGGTGCGGTGGCAAGTCCCCTTTGTGTTCGTGGGCATCCACTTCGGTTTTGCTTGGGGCTTCGGCCGAGAAGTGGGGAGACGGGTACGCGGTTGATGGGGGTGTACCTCTGGATTTTGGCACTCTCCATGGCTGGAACAGGCAAGTTTTTGCTGATCACTCATCGCTGATCGCCGAAAGCTGTTCCGGTTCCCAAGGTCTCGAATGGGATAGCCGTCAGCGATGAGCGATCAGCGAGGAAGACGGCTCGATTTCAAAATCCGGATGCAAACCAGTTGATGGGGGCGAGTTGACACCGCCCGGAATTGCAGGGTAGAATACTTTCTCCATTTCCGATTCCCTTTCCGCAAGGAGTCCGCGGCATCCCGACGCCCGCACCGCACCCGACACCGTCCGACGAACCCGAAGCGGTTCGTGTCGGATCGTCGCTCGTCCGACTCGATGTCGAGGGGACACCGGCGACTTTGGGACCCCCGGCGTTCGGCGATGAAGTGCCGACGATCGTGGGTCGCCGCTCCGTATTCGAGGCGTTGGAACTAGCGGCCGGTTTCAGATTGGGTCATTTCGAAGTGATCGAAGCGCTGGGCGCCGGCGGGATGGCCACGGTCCTCAAAGCCCGCGACCTCGAACTCGGGCGCATCGTCGCGCTCAAAATTCTCCCGCCGGAGTCCGCCCGCGATCCCGATTCGGTCACGCGCTTCAAACAAGAAGCCCGCGCGGCCGCCAAACTCGATCACGACAACGTCGCCCGCGTATTCTTCTGCGGCGAAGACAAAGGCCTGCACTTCATCGCCTTCGAATACGTCGAAGGGGAGACGCTGCGGGCGCACATCGAGCACCGCGGCACGCTGCCGCCGGACGATTGCATCCGCTACTTGCTCCAACTCGCCGCGGGATTGCAACACGCATCTGACCGCGGCGTCATCCACCGCGATGTGAAACCCAGCAACATCGTCATCACGCCGGACGGCCGGGCGAAGCTCATCGACATGGGCTTGGCGCGCCAGCAGGGTTCGCACTCGGTCAACGGCGGCGTCA
>JAYTBD010000226.1:0-2000 GCA_043737155.1 Fimbriiglobus sp.
CGATCCGCGATTTGGAGCAAGATGTGGGAACCGTCGCGCAACGGGGTATTCCGCTACAGTGGGAACCGCCGAATACCGAAAGACGAATAGTAGGCCCGCCGCACGACTCCGTCAACCTGCCTATTGCTCCGGGGCGCGGCCGCGCCTACAGTAATCGTGTCCTTTCCCCCTATTGAGGTGCGCTCGATGATTCGCAATCTGCTGTTGGCCGCCGTCGGTGCGTTCGCGCTGATTTTGGCCCCCGCCGTCGCCGAAGACAAGAAAGTCGAAACCAAGACCCTCGAAGGCTCTCTGGTTTGCGGCAAATGCAAGCTGAAAGAAACCGAGAAGTGCAGCAACGTCCTGATCGTGAAGGACGCCAAGGACGAGAAGAAGGAAATCAAGTACTACCTCGTCGACAAAGGCGCCAAGGCCGACTACCACGCCGAGATCTGCCAAGGGCCGAAGGACGCCACCGTGACCGGTAAAGTCGTCGAGAAAGACGGCAAGATGACGATCACCGACGCGAAGGTCGAATTCAAGAAGTAGAGTGGAGTTCACGTTTCGCCATGAGCGAACAGAAATCGCCGCCCAAGTGGGCGGCGATTTTCGTTTAGAGCTTGCCGGCTTCCTTGTACATGACCCGCTTGCGAAGCACGGGGTCGTACTTCTTCAACTGGATGCGCTCTTTGCTGTTGTTGCGGTTCTTCTGCGTGAAGTAGCAGTGGCTGCTCTCGGAGCTTTGCAGCTTGATGATCCCGCGCGCCTCTTTCCCCTTCGCCATGATCGTCCCCAGAACTGTCGCATGAAAAATCGAAGGGGTATCTTAGCGGCCGGGGGGCATTTTGCCGATATGAGTTTGAGGAAATCGTGATCGGTGGTCGGTGATCGGAAAAGAGAAATGCTCATCGCGGTTGTCATTCTTTTGTTTCTGCTTCCGGCCACGGTCGCTTGCCTGCATTACGCCGTCGGCGGCGTGCTCGGCAGATTTTCGCGCAGCATCCCATTCCGAGCGCCGACGCACCGCCTCGCCATTTTGATTCCCGCCCACAACGAGGAATCGACCCTGCCCCGGGCGCTCGCGTCCATCGCGGCGGCGGATTACCCGGCCGAGTTGCTAACCGTCCATATCGTCGCCGATCACTGCACGGATGAAACCGAGATCGTCGCCCGCGAATTCGGGGCGAGTTGCTCAGTCCGCTCCGGTTCGTTGGAACGGGGCAAGGGCTACGCTTTGGCCCACGGATTTGCGGCGGTGCTTCCGACCCGGCCGGATGCGGTGCTGATCCTCGACGCCGACTGCCGTATCGCCCCCGGTTTACTGCGGCGACTCGACGCCGAACTCGCCGACGGTGCGGAAGTTGTTCAAGCCGGGGTGATCTCCGAATGCGACCCGACCCATCCCGCGAGCATCGTCGCGGCCGTCGGTTCGGTCATCGACAATCGCTTGGCCGCCGCCGGTGATCGGTTCGGTCGATCCGTCCCATTGCGCGGCACGGGGATGCTCTTCACGCGCGGAATTCTCGGCGTGTTCCCGTGGGCGAGCTTTGGTCTTTGCGAAGATGCGGAGTACGGCGCCCGTCTCCGCGAGCACGGGGTGCGGATCCGATTCGCGCCGGAAATCGTGACCTGCGAAGCCCCGGCGGGGGAATCCGATTTCCTAGGACAACGCCGGCGCTGGCGCGCTTCGCTCCGGGTGCCGCAAGCGGATCGCTGGTTCGCCAGCAAACCGCTGATTCTGCTGCACCTGATGCTGACGATGATTGCCGTGTCGCTCGCGGCGGATCCCGCATTGTCGCTGTGGCTCGGCGTGCTGCTGGCTATTACCGCCGCCACCTACGGCGATGCCATGCTCCGCGTCGGCATCCGCTGGCCGGGGTTCCGCAGTTTCTGGTTGGTCGGTCGATTGGCATTGGTGGCTTTCGGTGGCTCGCGGGAAATGCCCTGGGTCAGTACTCCTCGTCGATCCGATTGAGCTCCCATTCTCCGTCGGAGTTAAAACATCATGTTGTCTTAGCGTG
>JAYTBD010000227.1:0-5058 GCA_043737155.1 Fimbriiglobus sp.
CGGCCAACACTTGGTGGACTGGCTCCGCGAACGACTGGACAATCGATACTCCGCGGAACGCGGCATCCCGCTGGCAAATAACCGGTTAGAATGAACGGCATATGTGGCAAGTACTGGTGAGCGACGGTCTCATGTGAAACCGTCGCTCACGCTTCCGGCTCCGAAAGATATGCTACTTCCCCGCGGGCTTCGCTTCCTCTTTTTTCACCTTTGTGGGTGGCAAGAACAGCGTCGGCAGTCCCGCCTTCTCGGCGTCCTTATTCAACTTCGCCAATTCGTCGTCGGTGAGCTTCGTGAAGTCGGCGACCAATCCCGCGAGGCGCTCGCTCAATTCCGCGTGCAGTTCGACTTGCGGTTTGGTGGGGGCACCGTCGCCGTCGCCGACGTTGCCGAGCAGCCATGTGAGTTGCGACAAGAGCATCGCGCCGGGCTTGGCCGCAAAGACGTCGTAGACGATCTTCGCCTTCGGGTTGTGCAATTTCTCCTCCAGCACGCTCAGCTTCTTGCCTAAGGCTTCTTCGTCCTTCAACGGCGCTTTGGCGGCGTCGTTGTCCTTGAACAGATCCTTGCGGAGCTTGATCTGCTTCTGGATCGCCCGTAGGCGGAGTACCGTGTCGGTGAGCGACGCGATGTCGTCGCGCACCTTCAAGGCCAAGGCTTCCTGCTGCTTGAGGATCTCGGGTTTCAGTTTGATCCGCGCGTCCGGAAGCACTTCGACGGTCGCCGTTTGCGAATCCTTGCCGAGGGTGAGCTTGATCGTGTACTGGCCCGGTGACACCGGGATGCCACCGCCGGGGTTGCCCGAATCGACCTTCGCACCCGGGATCGTATCGGCGCCATCGTGGGTGAAATCCCAGACGAACTTGTTCAAGCCCACCTTCACCGACAGCTTGCGCTCCTTCTTCTGGTCGTCTTTGCCGTCGTCTTCCCCATCCTCTTCGCCGTCCTTCTTCGGCTTGCCTTTGCCCACGGCGACCAGCACTCCCTCGGAGTTGCGGATCTCCATCGAGAGTTCGCCCTTCAGCGCTTGGCCGAGGTGATACCAAATCACCGCGCCGCCGTCCGGGTTGGGGGTGCTGCTGCCGCGGAGGTGACTCGTGATTTCCCCGCCGCCGCCGGTGTTCCATTTGGTCGCCGGCGACGCCGGGAAGAGGTGCAGCGCCTTCGCCTTCAATCCGTCGGCCCACGTCCGCACCACGGCGATATCGTCGAGGATCCAGAGCGCCCGGCCATGCGTGCCGACGACGAGGTCGTCGTCTTTCACCTGCAAATCGTGGATGGGGACCGTCGGCAAATTGAGTTGAAGCGACTTCCACGACTTGCCAGCGTCCGGGGAGAAGAGGATGCCGCGCTCGGTGCCGAGATAGAGTTGGCCCTTCTTCTTCGGGTCCTCGCGGACGACTTTGCAGTGCGTCCCGCCGTCGAGACCGTCGGTGATGCGGACCCACGTTTTACCGGTGTCGGTCGTCTGCCAAACGTGCGGTCGGTAGTCGTCCATGCGGTGGTTGTCGACAACGAGGAACGCCGTCGCCGCGTCGTGCGGGCTCGCTTCGATGCAGGTGACCGTGCCCCAATCGGGGAGATCGGGGACGTTGGCGGTCAGGTCCTTCCAAGTCTTGCCGCCGTCGAGGGTCACGTGGACTTTGCCATCGTCGGTGCCGGCCCACAACTGCCCGGCCTTCTTCGGCGACTCGCTCAACGCGAAGATGGTGCAGTAGGTTTCGGCGCCGGTATTGTCGCCGGTGATCGGCCCGCCGCTCCACTGCTGCTTCTGTTTGTCGTCGCGCGTGAGGTCGGGCGACACCGGCGCCCACGCCGCGCCGCCGTCTGTGGTTTTGAACAGCACGTTGCCCGCGTGATAGACGGCGCCATCGTGGATCGACACGAGAATCGGCGCCGTCCACTGGAAGCGGTACTTGTGCTTCGCCGGATCGATACCGGACGGGTTCCACTGGTTCACCGTGATGTTGCGCGCTTGCCGGGTCCGGTGGTCGTAGCGCGTCAGGATGCCGCCGTATTCCCCGGCGTAGACGATGTTCGGATCCTTCGGATCGCTGACCGCGTGCCCGGCTTCGCCGCCGCCGATGCCGTGCCAATCGCCGAGGCCGATGCGGTTCTTCAAGCTGTGGCTCGGGCCGCTGGCGCTGCCGAGATCCTGCATGCACCCCATGATTCGGTAGGGTTTCGAGTTGTCGGCGTGGACGTGATAGAACTGCGAGATCGGCAGCGGCGGGGCGGTCCACGTCTTGCCGCCGTCGGTGCTGATGTCGACGCCGCCGTCGTTGGCGTCGATCATCCGGTCGGGATTCTTGGGGTCGATCCAGAGGTCGTGGTGGTCGCCGTGGTGGAACCCTTTGACCGACTTGAAGCTCTTGCCGCCGTCGAGGGACTTCATCATCGACACCTGCGGGGCGTATAGAATATCGGCGTTCGTCGGGTGTACGGTGAGCGTGGAATAGTACCAAGCGCGCTGGCGGAGCTCGCGGTCATCGCTAGCCAAACTCCACGTGTCGCCGCCGTCGTCGGAGCGGAAGAGGCCGCCTTTGTCCGCTTCGATGATCGCATAGACGCGCTGACCATCGGTCGGCGCCACGGCGACGCCGACCTTGCCCCAGATGCCCGCGGGCAGGCCGGTTTTGAAGTCGGCGTCGTTCGGTTTCTTCTTCGGCGTCTTCAAGCTGGCCCAGGTATCGCCGCCGTCCCGGGAGACGAAGAGGTCGCTGCCGGGGCCGCCGCTGGTGTGCTCCCACGGCCGGCGCCGCGTCTGCCAGAAGCCGGCGAAGACGACGCGCGGATTGCTCGGATCGATGCACACATCCGACGCGCCGGTGTCTTCGTTCACGGAGCAAACCTTCGCCCACGTTTTGCCGCCGTCCTTGGTGCGGTAGATGCCGCGTTCGGCGTTGGGTCCGAAGGCGTGGCCGAGCACCGCCGCGTAGCAGACATCCGCGTTCTTCGGATCGATGGCGATGGCGCCGATCTGGCCGACCTGTTTCCAAACGTGCTTCCACGTCTTCCCGGCGTCGGTCGATTTGAAGATGCCGGCGCCGGGCGAGACGTTGCCGCGGATGTTGGCTTCACCGCTGCCGACGTACACCACGTTCGGATCCGTGTTGGCGACCGCGATGCTGCCGATGGAACCGGTCGGCTGGTCGTCGAAGATCGGCTTCCACTTCAACCCGCCGTCGGTCGATTTCCAAACGCCGCCGGACGCCGTGGCCGCGTAGTAGGTCAGCGGGTCGCCGGGGATTCCGCACGCGCGGGCTACGCGTCCGCCGGCGAAGGGGCCGACGTTGCGGTAGTTCAGCGCGGCGAACTCGGGGGGTCCGTGCGGCTCGTCGGCGCTGGCGATGGAAACGAGGGTCAGCAGGAGTACGGAGGCGAGGAGCAAACGCATGGTGGACTCGCGAATGAGGCCGGAGGATCGGCGGACATTGCCCATTTTAAAGGGGGTTGGACGGGTGGGTAGGCGCTGCGGAGTGGAAGATGGGAAGTTGAGAGGCGAAGTGGCGTTAAGACCTCACCCGGCGAGCCGGACCGCTTAAGCGGTCGGGTGCGCGATCCTAACCCGACCGCTTACGCGGTCCGGCTCGCCGAGATACTACACTGATCCCATGCTCGCCACGGCTCGCAAACTCCTCGAACTCATCCGCTTCAGCCATACGATCTTCGCGTTGCCGTTCGCGCTGATGGCGGCGGCGCTCGCTTGGAAAACCGAACCCTTCCGATGGCTCGACCTCCTCGGCATCCTCCTCGGCATGGTACTCGCGCGCTCGGCGGCGATGGCGTTCAACCGCCTCGTCGATCGCAGGATCGATGCGGACAACGCCCGCACCGCGAAGCGCCACCTCCCCGCGGGGACGCTGAGCGTGCCGTTGGTGCTCGCCTTCGCGGTGGTCACGTCGGTCGGCTTCCTCGCTTCGACGCTGCTGTTCACCCTGCGGGAGCCGGCGAACTATTGGCCGTTGATCCTCGGTGTCCCCGTGCTGATCTTCCTGCTCGGCTACTCTTTGGCGAAGCGCTTCACGAGCTTGGCCCACTTCTGGCTCGGGACGTCGCTCGCGCTCGCCCCGCTGGCCGCGTGGATCGCCATTCGCGGTGTGGTCGATTTGGAAACCCCCGCCGCAATCGGATCGGCTGTCTTCTGGTGGGTCGCCGGGTTCGACATTTTGTACGCTTGCCAAGATGCCGACTTCGACCGCGCCGCCGGGTTGCACAGTATCCCCGCCCGCTTGGGAATCCGTCGGAGCTTAAGACTAGCAGCAGCGTGCCACTCGATCATGTTCGGAAAGCTCGTTCTGCTCGGCTTCGTCTGCCCGCCGCTCGATTGGACCTACTTCGCGGGCCTCATTCCCATCGGTCTGCTGTTGCTCATCGAGCATCGGCTGGTGAAACCGGACGATCTCACGCGGGTGAATCAGGCCTTCTTTCTCGTCAACGGGATCATTGGCTTCGGCCTGCTCGCGCTCGTGCTTTTGCAACTTTGGGTGGGGTGAACGATGACCTTCCTCGACCGCTTCGCCGCCGCCAAGACCGCCGACAATCCGCTCGGGTTGCAGATGCTCTTCTTCGCGGCGCCGCCGTTGGACGCCGACGCGATCCTGACGTTCCTGCGCGCCGAGCCGGAGTTGGCGCAGGCCGAGGGCGAACTCATCCGCGTCGGCGATGTGCCCGGAGCGAGCGCGTTCATCGGCGGCGACGGGCCGCCCGCCTCGATGCTCGGCTTGTTCACTTGGGGTGATCACGCAATCAAGCTGGCGCAGTTCGACGCGCCGATGCCCTACGGCCCCGTCGAGAGCTGCGTCGGTCCGGCCCTGTTGCCGCCGCCAATGAAGGTGGACGCCAAGCAGCACACGGCCCACGTGTTGCTCTTCTACGCCGGCATGCACGCCGATGTCCGCGAACAGTTCGTGGCACTGTGCGCCGTGGCCGGGGCCATCGCGCGCTACGACGAGGCCATCTGCGTGTTGAACGAGGACGCCCGCACGGCCTGCCCCGCCTTCGACCTGATCCCCGATGCCGGGGAAGATGCGCTGGCGACGTACCGCGGGTTGCCCG
>JAYTBD010000228.1:0-1990 GCA_043737155.1 Fimbriiglobus sp.
TCCGCGTGATGCGGGCGGTAGAAACGAGTCGGATGCTCGTTGTGCCCGAGCTAACGCCGCCGGGTCACTCCCGCACTCGGCTGGATACTTCCGTCGGCATCACGCGGAGCGTGATGGCTACGATCCGGAATTACGCAGTACCGAGGAAGGTCTGTGTCAATTCGCCGAAACTCGGACATTTTTTGGGATGCACACTTGCAGCGCGCCGCGAATGGAAGTAAAACGACGCGGAATTCGAGGTCGGCGCCGCATTCGGCCCGGACGCACTCGAAGCTTTTTTTTCGCCCCCTCAGAAAGGATCGCGTCCCATGGCACTCTTCGGCGGATTCATCGACTTCATGTCCCAAGACATGGTCTTCTGGCCCCTGGTCGGCGTCGCGGTCTTGCTGATCGTCGCCTTCGTCGTCATGCGCGTGATCAAGAAGCCTTCGGACGAGTGAACTCTCGCAACGGACGATTTCCATGCCCCGGTCGTCGCGGAATGACCGGGGCGTTTTCGTTTCCTCACTTCGCACGGGGCCATTCGCCCACCGTCAAATCGACCGCCGACGCTTGTTTGTTCCGCCAGATCGACAGCTTCACTTTCTGATTCGCCGGGAGCATCCCGACCAAATTGATGACGTGGTTCTCGTCGCGGATTTCCACCCCGTCGAGTTTCAGGATCACATCGCCGCTCTGCAATCCGGCCCGCGAGGCCGGTCCGTTGTTGTGCACCGACTCGACGAGCGCCCCGCGCAGCCGCGTCAGCCCGAGTTTGAGGGCCGTGTGCGGATCGAGGGCCGAGGACATCTGCATGCCGATGTAACCGCGCGACACGCTCCCCTGATCGAGCAATTGCTTGCCGATACGCTTCACCAAATTGATCGGGATACTGAAGGCGACGCCGCTGCTGTAGCCGTTGGTCGAGGCGTTGGCGGTGTTGATGCCGATGACCAATCCGGCCATGTCGACGAGGGGTCCGCCGCTGTTGCCGGGGTTGATCGCCGCATCGGTCTGCAGAAACTCCTTGATGCGGATGGTGTTGCCCAAGCTGATTTGCCCCCGGTCGCGCGCCGAGATGATCCCGTGGGTCACGGTCTGGTTGAAGCCGAAGGGGCTGCCGAAGGCGAGGACCCACTGCCCCGATTTTGCGGCGTCGCTATCGCCGAGCTCCGCCGTGGGAAGATTCTCGCCGACGACGCGCAACAATGCGATATCGGACTCGGGGTCGGTGCGGACGAGATCGGGGATGAGAATCCGGCCGTCGTTCAATGTCACCGTGATTTCCGAAGCTTTGGCGCCCGCGACCACATGGTTGTTGGTGATGGCGAAGACCCCGCGGTATCCGGGGAGTTGCACCAGAACGCCCGAGCCCGATTCTTCCGTCGGCTTGTTCTTGGCCGCGCCGGCCGCGGCGGGTTTGATCGCATCGACCGAGACCACCGCGGGCATGATCTTCCGCACGAGGGTTTCGAAACGCGCGGGGGCGATCGTGATCGGCTTATCGTCGACGCTGACGGGCGGCCCGCCGAGGGGGAGGTCGGTCGGCGGTGCGGAAATCGCCAGTCGCGGGGACGACACGGATTCGCCGACCCAGCCCCCGGCGAATGCCGTGGCCAAAATTGCGACCATCGGGAGCGTGGAATGAAAACGCATGGTGACCCCGATTCGACGCGGAACTCAGAACAAGTGATACTCTAACGCATGGGTCCGGCAAACTTGAATGTCAGTTGCCCGGGCCGCGGAAAAGACGGGCCGGGTGCCCGCACGAAACGAAAAATGCCCGCGGGTCTCGCGACCGGCGGGCATGGAATATTGCTAAGCGACGACTACTTGCCGAACTCGGCTTGGACCGCGGCGAAGTCGCGTTCGTCGTCGTGGTGGTCGCGGATCTCGCCCCACGACATGTCGGAGTGGTAATCCATCCAAGTCGAATCCTTTTCGACTTCCGCTTGGCATGTTACGCACATGACGCAGTACGGCAGTGCGTTGATCCGCGCCAAAGGAATCT
>JAYTBD010000229.1:0-1986 GCA_043737155.1 Fimbriiglobus sp.
CGGGCTGCTGCGAGACGGCGTTGCCCGTCAGCGCGGTCACGGCGCCGAGTACGGCGAGGGCGATCCAACGTCGGTGCGTGTGCATGATTCCGTCCTGGGGCTTCGATTTCGGTTCAAGTCCACGGCGTGGGATACCGATGTCGGCTCCGGAGAGCAAGCGAGTTCTGCTCAAGGGCGCACCTTTAGATTTTGGCATCTGCCCGTCTTACTGGCTGATTGCTGTTATCTGATCGCTGGCAACTGTCCCATTCAAAACCTTTTGAAACGAGACAGTACTCAGCAGTCAGCGGTCAGATATCAGCAAGACGATGCCGACACGAGTTTTGGAGAGTGCCAAAATCTAGAGGCACACCCTGGTCAGAAGTGTTCGCCGTTCAATTTCGGCACCGGATGACGCGACACGGCGAGCCGGTTGCGTGAGCTGCCGGTGATTCCGCTACGAAACCACCGGCAGCTCACGCAACCGGCTCGCCGTTCTTCCATCGTCTCAAGCGCAGCCGCGCCGCATACAATCTCTCTGACCATCCATGAATCAGGCGGCGACCATGCTCGGGCGGTTTTTCGCGAAGATCAAAAAAGGCCTCACCAAGACGCGCTCCGTCTTCTCGGGCGTCGTCGGATTGTTCACCGGTTCCTACCGCGTCGACGCCGTCTTCCTCGGCAAACTTGAAGAGCAATTGCTCCTCGCCGACGTCGGCATCGGCGCGACCTCGATGATCGTCGAGAAAGTCCGCAAAGGCTACCTCGACAGGGAGGTGGGCGAAGACGTCAAACTGTTCGTCCGTCAGCAACTGCGCGAACAACTTTTGGACCCCGCCGAGGGGTTGGCCTTCGTTCCCGGCGGTGTCACGGTCGTGATGATCGCGGGCGTCAACGGCTCGGGGAAGACCACGTCCATCGCCAAGCTCGCGCTGCGCTTCAAGAACGACGGTAAGAAAGTCCTCGTCGCCGCGTGCGACACCTTCCGCGCGGCCGCGGTGGAGCAACTCACCGTTTGGGCCGAGCGTATCGGCGTCGACATCGCGAAGCAGCAGCAAGGCTCCGACCCCGCGGCCGTGGCGCACGACGCCTGCGAGCGCGCCAAGTCCCGGCAATACGACGTGTTGATCGTCGATACCGCCGGGCGATTGCACACCCAGACGAACCTGATGCGCGAACTCGAGAAGATCCACCGCATCGTCAGCAAGCAAATCCCCGGCGCCCCGCACGAAGTGCTGTTGGTGCTCGACGCGACCACGGGCCAAAACGCCATCGCTCAAGCGGAGCAGTTCACCAAGACCGTCAAATGCACCGGGCTGATCCTGACGAAGCTCGACGGCACGGCTAAGGGCGGGGCGGTCTTCGGCATCAAATCGAAGGTCGGTCTGCCAGTGAAGTTCATCGGCGTCGGCGAGCAGATGGAAGATTTGGAACCGTTCAATGCGGACGAATTCGTAGCGGCGCTCTTCGAAGAAGAGAAGTGAGCGATGGCTCCCATCGACTGGTCCACTCGATTCGACGAGGGCAAACCGAAACCCGGTTGCTCGGTGGAGGAGATCCGCAAATTGTCGGCTTCCATCGCCCGGCCGCTCGACGATGAAGAACTCGCTTATCTCCGAGAGATCGTGGCTCGAAACTCAACCGAGCCCGACCCGATCCTGTGGCCGTGGCCGAGGCGGGGATTGCCCGAAAGCTATTTGTCGTTTCTCCGGTGGTCGAACGGCGGGACGTTCCGGTGCGGCGAACGATGGGTCGAGTTCTTCGAGGCCGGCTGGGCGCGGAATACGATGCTCGCGAACTTGTTCCCGTTGATCGTGCCGCGGGTGGTGCCCTTCGCCGCCCCGCCGACCAGCGGGGGTTGGTACGGCTTCGATACCGGTGTCGAGCCGGTGGATGGCGAGTTCCCGGTATTGCGGATCGCCGCCGGTGGTCAGATGCGGATTCCGACGGTCGTGTCGCATTCGTTCCCGGAGTTCTGCGGCGGGGGTTGGTAACGATCGCAGATTG